>NZ_JAMAVT010000021.1:0-106904 GCF_023713665.1 Paenibacillus sp. MER 180
AGATGGCGATCCACCTGGATCGCCTAGAAAGACGAGGATAACCACCAGGGGTTCTCTTTTCATCCCTAGAATGCAAAACAAAAGAAACCCTGTGCCTTTAAAAAGACAGGGTTTCTCAACAATCTGAAGCCGCAAGGAATAATCCTTGCGGCTTCGATATCCATAGTAATGAGTCTTTTCATTACCTCTTTCTTCCCATCAATCCTCTATTCTCCCAAATAACGTTCCTCCAGCACATGCAAATGATGCAGCTCATGCCCCGCGATCGTATAAGCAAGCGCACGCGCCGATATCGTCATATTGTTCGTGGTACCGGTACGCAGCACAGCTTCGTCAGTAAGACCGCGCAGCAGTGTAAGCGTCGCTTGGCGTACGGCTCGGTAGTCTTCGATCAGCTCGGACATCGGCATTGAATCGAAAGTGGAGCCACTCATGAATAGACCCTCATCGAATACTGGCAGAGGGGTCTGATCCCCTCTTGCAATACGCAGCAGCCGATATGCCATGACGCGTTCAGTGTCAGCGATATGGCCTAGCATTTCCTTGATAGACCATTTACCAGGCGCATAACGATAATCTCCCTGCTCCTTCGACAGATTAGCGAATAATTCCGTCGTCTGCTCTAGCTGCTCAGCTAGCATCTCCTGCAGATCCCCTGCTGGCACCTGGCTAATGTAATTTGCAAAAGCTTCCCCATACTCTGACGGAAGTGGCAGTGTTAACATGTTTCCCCACGCTCCTTTTCCAAAAATTATATCATATCCCCCCCATTATGAGGTACTTGCTATGCGGGCAGCTCAAAATTTGCAAGACCAGCTGTAGGGTAATTGGAAACAAAGCATTTATGACTTTTAACGAGTTGATTTAAACTTTAGATAGCTCCCTTTTTACATGTTATAATTACAAAATTCATAGCAAGCTTATCTTTCATATTTTTATTGGGCTCGTCAATCTCTGAGAACTCGATTAATCCATACTTCTCAAATTCTCGTCTTACTGAATTCGAATCATAGTAGAACATTTTGACGCCTTCCATAATCTCAAATCGATCTTTACTCAGTTCTCTGCCTTTGCCATACATGGGAGCCTTTTTTGTAACAGCAGTAAACATCATGTATCCATCGGGTTTTAACTGATTGTAGCAATCTTGAATCAATTTTTCCCGTTCACGACGGTTCAGTAAATGAATCAGGGCGTAGCAGAATATCGCATCATATCGCTTGTTATCAAATGGCATATTCGTCACTGAACCATGATAAATAGTAGCAGTTACCCCGTTTTTCCTAGCTAAATCAATTGCTGTTTTTGATATCTCAATACCTGTCACATACATTCCGTTATCTGAGAATATCTTTGCATTTCTTCCGTAACCAAAACCAGGTATCAATACGTCCTTCACTTTCTTCTCGAGGAAAAAGTCCTTTGCCATAAAAGCAGAGTCGGAAGGTTCCAATCCCCACATCATTTGTTTCTCAATAAAGCTTGCTTCCCAGAATTCTGTCATAGCTTTCTCCTCAGTGATGGTTTCAAATGCGATATAATACAAAAGCATATAATGTATATTGTAGATATCTTATCTCTGTAATTAGATTATAAAAAAACATCTCTGATGAAGTGAGTGTTACTTAACTTCATTAATTGTAAGCATATTGGGTTACTTTAGTAACTTTTTTGTTCTGCAGATGCGCTCTAAAATAGGTTTTGCTTGTGTCATCATATTGAAAAGAAAGAGGACAATTTCAAAAGATATTATAGATCCCATTTGTCTATTATTGTACAGATGCGAAGTACGTAAGTCAATTTTCCCTATTCAACCGCTCCAAAAGAGAATCGAGGATCTAAGTCAAAAAGTGAACACCCCTTTTCCTACTATTGGCCACGCCCTTAGTCATATGTATACGGTTGACACGATGTGGTTCACGGAACCAGATTAGAATTTCGTCGCATCTTGAAATTGAGATACTGCTCACCTTGCTCCTTGTCCACCTTGGCAATCCAACCGACATTAAACTGCGTTAATTATCCCGAAGTGAAATGCATGTCATACCCTGCAACATAGAGCAACGCTGATGATTAGTGAGGCATCACTACATATTCCCATACTCCAGACACATAATAAAAACCGATCCTGGCTCCCTTTACATGGAAGGAGTAGGATCGGTAATATGAATTATTGTTCTCTTATAGCGACATCCGGTATATATGCAAGACATCGGAGCGGCTCAATTTCTTAAAGTTTCCTAAATCACCATATATCATTGCTTTATCCGCCATTAATTCAATCGTTGAATCGTAGATGCCATAATCCGCTAATCTGCTTGGTGCAGAAAGGGATGCAAAGAATTTCCTAAGCTCGGCGATACCTTCTTCAGCAACTTGTTGATCGTTTTTGCCTTCAGGATTGATGTTAAAAACACGTTCTGCGAATTGTTTGAATCGGCCAATGTTGGCATCTAACGTGTACGTCATCCAGTTTGGAAACAAGATAGCAAGACCTCCGCCATGCGGAATATCGTGAACTGCCGATACCGCATGCTCAAGAGAATGAGAAGCCCAATCGCCCGTGGTGCCTATGGCGAGGGTTCCATTTAAGGCCAGCGTGCTGCTAAGCAGACCAGCCAAGTTTTCCCGTATTTCCCAATTGGTAATGACGGAGAGTCCGTTCATTTCCGAGCCGGTGGCGGCAATCGTCAGCACTGTACCCAAAGGCAATGCGTCTCCAGGTACTCCTTTGTGGATAACGATATCCCAGAAATCTCCCTCGTATTTGGCTCCTACCGCGACTGCTTTCGCGTCTTCCTCCTTAATTGTAGCATTGTCTCATTTCTAGCTGCTCAAGAGGGTTCCTATCCCTCGGTTCATAGCCAGCTTATAGTAGTGATGGGCCATTGCGATATCGAATATCGCCATGCCCATAGGATTAAACATGATAGCATCGTTTGGTCTTCGTTGTTTTAGCTCGTTTTCCAGCACAATGTCCACAATGGATTTCGTGTGCTCTTTTTGCAATCCCATTTGTTCATTCATGTGCAGGATATCCGTATTTTCCCGACAAACCTCTTCCCAGTTATCGACTATAATTGATTTCGTGTGATTCAGAATTTCAGGCCTAAAATCCCGTAAGGATACATTCAGAATAAGAGCATTGTCCTTAGGTTTTCGATCTATATAACCAGATTTGGACACCGTGCACGTGATAAATATATCCGAGTTTACATATGCGTCTTCCCAGCTCTTGCAAATCTCCACTTTCCCCTCTAAATGCGAAATTTCCTCTGGTTGAACTCCTGCCACATCGTAAATATATATTTTGCTTAAGCGCTCTCCGAGCAATGAGCATAACATCTTCAAATGAAATTTACCGATCGGGCCAAATCCTACAATGCCTGCTTGAATATTTTCCAGCCGTTTCGTATTTTCATAGTATTTCACGATTAAGCCAGATACGGCTGATGTGCGTATGACGCTTATCAGCGAAGTATTAATTGTCGCTATCGGTACACCCGTCTCAGCGTCGTTCAGGATCGTTACCGAATTTGCCCGAGGCAATCCTTTTTGTATATTATCTGGAAAACTGGCAATCCACTTTATTCCCGCGATCTGAAATGCGCCGCCTGCGTAGGCAGGCATCGCAATGATGCGGTTGGCTTGATTCTGGAATCGCAAATAAGGTTTAATCGGTTGCGAGTATTCCTCATTCGCGATGCAACGAACCGCTCGTTCGATGACATCAATATTGGTATCCCAATCCACGCCGAGATTCAAAATGTCAGTATGATTCAAATACAGCATTAAGTGACCCCTCCCGTCATTTATATGGACTTTGACCGCCAGCTAAGAAGTGATTTTCGAAAGCTTTTTTCCAAATTGCTGGGTGCCGTCCTGCGAGCATAGAACTCCGATTACGCACTCTTCGACCTTAATGAATTCAATTTCAATCTCTACCGCTTTGGCAAAATATGATAGCTCGGATAGCGGGAATAACTCAAACTTGGACTGATCTTGCCGATTAACAGGCTTGTTCCATCGCTATCAATTACCAGTTTGTAATCGCCATCCAGCTCGTACTCTCCGACAACGTCTGTGAAGGCGCTTGGAGATACCTCAATGGCCATTTTTTGGCCCGGATAGTAGTTCGGCCAATGATACTCTTCGGCAATAGCCGAAAGGATATTTCGTATGATCGGTAAACTGTGATCTGTATTTACCATCACAACTGCCCCGTATCCAAGCTTGCTGTAGCCAACAAAGCGGCTGCAGTATCCTTCATTAATACCTTGCTGTCCAAAACGATGATACTCATCCTGTCCGCCTAACGCAAAACCTAGCCCCGTGTATAGATCTCGGTACGGTTTCATCATCTCGTTCACGGAGGAGTTTCTCAGGAACACATCCGACTTGCCGATTATTGCTTCCTGAGAATGGCATGCACGACACATCTTCAAGCAACTGCTGCAATATGAGATACCCGCCGCCTGAATATTGATGCCGCACGCCTGGAAGCAATCTAACCTTCACGTCAGACGTTAAACTCGGAGATTCTCCCCTTAGTAACTAACCTAGAGACGGTATGTCTCCGTTAGCTTTATATCCTGGAAATCCAGGAACATTGACGCCGCCCGTATGGCTGAGCAGCTGCCGGATACTGGACTATCTAAAAACTTCTCCATCGTCTGCTCTTTCGCCCGGTAATATCCGCGAGCCAGTCCAACACCTCCAATATAGAGTTCACCGACCATCCCAAGCGGAAGCACCTGTAGGTTCATTCGGTTGGGCCGTATGTATTGATAATCTCTGCGCAGAAAGAAGGCGACGTTGTCCATGGTCGTAATTTTAATAAATTGATTGGTTCGCCTCCCAAAAACCATCGATTGACAGAGCGGAGCCGCGAAAAATGATGCCCGAGATCCTTTTGATCTTCCTCAGGCACATGCAAGTCGATCAAGGGATATATAAGGCTAGGCGCACAGTTGATCACAGTTACTTGCTCTCGTTCGATCGTTTCAGATATGCCTGCATAATCATTGACGCCTGCTGGAAAAAGAAAAAGGCGTCCACCGGTTAGTAGCGGAGCATACAAGTATTTTTGCGCCAAGTCAAAACTGATTGAAGCAATCAACAGTACACAATCCGATTCGCTAAATATAAATTCGTGCGTGTACCAATGCATTAGATTCACAAAGGCATGAGATTTAATCATGACCCCTTTGTGAGCACTACTACGCACTCTGCATGCTGCATCAAGTAATGGATACGATCTTGCGGATAGGTAGTATCGATTGGGACATCAGCAGCTCCCGCCTTCAAAATCCCCAGAATTCCGATGATCAGTTCAAAAGAGGACTCCATCATAACGCCTACGACAGAATCTTCACCTACGCCATATCTGCGCAAGTGCCAGGCAACCTGGTTTGCCCTTTCATTCAATTCCTTATAAGTAATTTGCCGCCCTTCGCAAACACCGGCAATATGACTTGGAGTACGGGAAACCTGTGCTTCAAAAAGCTCGCTGATCGATTGATGGAATGGATACTCTGTATTCAACTGATTAACGATAAGGAGGATCTGCTTCTCTTCCTCGGAAAATATATCGAAATCGGCCAATGGAACATCCATATGAAATACCGCCTCTTTGTTGTGTGAGAAAATAATCAGCTTTCTTCCTTTGGCCAACCGCCCCACAAATGCCCCATATGACCGTCCGGATCGCGGAAAGTGAAGCCGTACCCGCCCTGTGGCTTGTACACCATTTCGCCGATATCGTTCCCTTTCTTCTTTAACTCCTCGTACACTTCATGAATATTGTCTACCTCCAGCGAGATGATTGGCTGATGCTCTCCACTGCTATTCGTAAAGTCCAGCTTTGGCACCTCTGGGCATCGAATAAGCCCAAGTCCGACTCCCCCGACGTTAAGCCAAGCCTCTTGGTCACCCGGGGAGTATTCGAAAGTGAACGGAATACCGAGTCCCTCATTGTACCACCTAACGGAAACCTCTAGATCACGAACCGGCAATGAAACAACTGCATAGTTTTTTATCTTTATTGCCATCATGTGTATTCCTCCTTGTTAAATATATTGATTTCAAGGCTTCTGCAATCACAATTCCCCATCGGCTTAAAGCTTTGGCGGGGTGCTGAACATGCTATTATGTACCTTTTTACTATTGGAAGCACATAAATATGGCCAAATAATATTTCTCCATCAGTTGGCAAGCCGAGTAATTTGCAATACCAATCTCTTGCGTTCTCAATATTGCTTACTTAATCGATAACTGGAACGAATACATCTACTTTTCCTGGCCATTCAGGATCTTCAAATTGATAAACCTCGAGTGCAAGAGCCTTCGAATTGTTTTCAAATCCATTGTTTGCAAGGTAAGTATGGATTTCTTCATAAGGGTCTTTTTCTGTTCTTGTTGTCGCATAGGAATGAGGCGGAGTTGTAAAACCAATCATGCCTTCAGGGATATCCTCAAGGGCACTTACTTCCATGCAGAAAAAATAAGTGAATAGTACTTCCGATGAGAAGTGTGGACACACATATTCATTTGAATTAATTACGTTTTTGATTTCATGTTTGCGATTCAAGAATGATTCTTTTGTAGCTTCAACTCTCTTTGGGTCATGATTCTGAAAACTAGATGTTACTGGAATGCCGATAAATTTTTTTTCCTGGAGGTGAACAATCTCGACTTGGTTTTGGTTCATATTCATTTCTCCTTTGAAATTATTTCGTAAAGCTTTTGAGCCATCTTGAATCTTGATTCAAATCTATCATACTGAGCAAGTTTCCATCCGGATCCTCAAAATCCATTAAATAAAAATCGCCATTGTCACGGATATCAAACACGTTTACTCCATTGTTCTTCAGATACTCATGAGCAGAGTGGACATCCTCGGTTAAGAAGTTATAGTAAGGTGTGATTAATGCATCTTTGTTCTTAAATGTAACCGGCTGCTTTTCATCTACTTGTATCAGTCCTAATACAGTAGGAGTATGATTCAGTTTCAATGTTGCACCCAATCCCCAATTCACGGTTAGTTGAAATCCTAAGATGCTCTCATACCAGTGAATGGACTCTTCAAGATTTTTGACTGGAATAAAGATACTTCCGATTTCTCTAATAATAGCACCCATCGAAGTCACCTCATCTGATTTGTTGAAAATCTAACAAGTCAGTAATTTAGTTCGCAGTCGTGATTTTCCCAAATATCAAATAGGTTGCCATCCAGATCTTCCAATACAAAGAATTTCCCGTACTTCCCCTCATCGCTAATGTTTCCGACTTTCACGTCTTCTGATTTCAAATAGGTATGTAAAGACCCAATATCATTTGTGAAAAAGGTTATGATCCATCTCTTCTTATTGTTGATTTCGAATACAGCTCTCGTGTCGTTATCACTTTGAATTAAGTCTAATATAGGCCTATTGTACCTAAACAAACTTAAATATCCTTCCCGCTGGTGTCGAATGTTAAATCCAAAGTGTTTCACATACCATTCTGCTGATTTCTCGATGTTAGCCACAGGAATGACATTGTATGCAATGCCAAGGATTTTCCCGTCACTCATCATATTGCCTCCTCTCAGGGTCATTGTCGATTTCCCAAAAATTTAGGTTCTTACAATTTCGACTTTATTCCCCATATTCGTTAGACATGTGCAAGGACTACCTTGAATATCGTTTTCTTGAGGTGTACAATCTCAGTCGAGACGGTCAAGAAGATCATTTCTGAATACTTAAGATTTTTAGGTTCTTCGGCAATTTCATAAAATGTCTCATGTGTTTTACGGCGAACAGCCTTATGGCTCCATTGGAACATGTTAGAATGTGTTGGTGTGCTAATGTGAAGTCTTGTTGGTGGGTTTCTAGAGTTCTCTCCATCGACTTGCCTTGGAAGAGCGAGGGGTGCGAATGCTAGCACGTTACGTGAATACTATGATTTCAGAAGTTAGTGCTCAAAATCATTGGTTTCTGGTTAGTTTAGATATTAAACATAATAGAACATTCGTTCCTAGTTGTAAATATAACAATTGAATTTTATTCGGAAATATCGCGTAGCCTTTGTATTCACGAATTCAAGAGGCTTAAGGCGAATATTGCCGAGAGGCTTTTCCACTTTGCTTCCCAGGGTTATCTGCCTGACTTCACTTCCTTGAAAAACCTAGGGTAAATCAAGCATTTGTTGGGCCCGCAGCGTGAGTACGGTGTTAGAAGATGTCGGCGATCTACTTGGGAGGTCTTCAAAGGTTAACTATTTACCTCTTTAACTCTAAATAATTCATATTATAATCTTCTCCTAAAAAATTCACCTCTCCAGAAAATCCATTAAATCCCCACTCTCCATTCTCGTTAAGAGTAAAGAAGTATTCTCTTTCCCAATCCTTTAACTTCTCATCATCACCATTATATTCTTCCTTAATGCTTAATCTAGTTTGAGTTTGATCATTCACAAAGTAACTCTTATTGATGACCGCATTTGTTATCGATATTCCTTTATGAAAGACAGTTGGGTATAATGTGTTCTGTTGTACATACATATCTGACTCTGGATCGGCATCCATATTATGAGTAAATAATATGGATAGAATAATATCAGCATTGTTTCCAAACTCTTCGGTAAAAGATTTCTCTAATTCCTTATACTCCAGTTTTGATACCTTTTCCCTCAACGCTAAATCAATGATCATTTTTTCTTTCTTCTCAACCATTTCAATGGCAGTCTTCATGTCGAAATCAATTGTTTCTTCTCTTATCGGCTTTATTTGTTCTGATGATCGACAAGCCGATAAAAACAAAATAACTATAATAAGTAAACATAAGTAGAAACTCCTCATCATTAGCTCTCCCCTACAATTGCACCCTTTTTTAATGAAAATAAATTATAGTTATTACTAAGTTCGGCCGTGGTCGCGTATTTCATAAATTATAATTTTCTCTGTAATCAGTCTTTCTCCTCTTTGTTCCACTAATCTGCCGGTTACTTCAATAAAACATCAAACAAAGCAGTTTTATAGATACAAGTATTTGTTGCTTGAAATTTCCCGGGTAAGCGCAGAATTCGCTAAAACAATCCAGCTACTGACAGAATAGCTCAGATTGGTTTACGCCCAGTTATTCTAACGCAATAGTCAATAAAAAGAGTTGGCCGCGGCATCTCCATTCAATAATTCACGCAGTAAACCATTTTACTCATTAAACAAATTATGAATCATATTGCATGCGGGCCGGAACCTGTAACCCCTGCTCCTCTGCGCCCTTGGCAATTCGCAGTAGTCGTATAGCTGTCTTCGTAGCTTTGGAATCAGACGGATTAGCTCCATGTGGAAAAGGAAAAAGTTCATGAAATTCCCCGAGTACTGAAGCAACCTCCGCATAGTGTTTAGCGGCTTCTTGCTGTAATTTGCTGTTATTCGAATTGAAATCAAGTGAATCGCGGTATATAAAAAACGTATTTAACTAAACAATCTTATTGTTAACATAATAAAATTACTGTTAACTTAATGCCGCTTCTCATCACATTTTTCAATTCAGCAACAGTTTTTGTATCAACTGACTTGAGTCTGCTGGAATCTATCTTCATAATAAATTTATTATCTTGTACATTCATTCTCACTCCCTGTCAGAAACGATACCCAAGCTTGCGTGCGACTTTTACATGAGTGGCCTAATCCAGATATTAAAGAATTGGATTGGTGAAAATTACAAAATTTCGAAACGAGAATTAACCGAAACACTCCAGAAATAGATGGAATAAAAACACAATTTGAGACGGATGTCTCATTTTGAATCATAGATCTCAAATTGAATGTCGTGTCCCCACTATCCACTCTGCTATATTCGTCATGACAAAAACGAAGGAGGAGCATGAGTTGGACAGATTATTTACTAAATTCGGGGATTTCATCATTCGACGATCCAAATTCACGATTATCGTGTTCACGATATTGACCGTGTTTTTTGCTTCTGGTCTCCCGAAGCTTGAGATGCAAATGGGCAACAATGTATTCGTCAATGAAGCGTCTGATGTATTCAAACGCACTTCAACCTATCAGGAGCAATTTGGCGGGGAATGCTTACTATAGTTAACGGAACGACAGCAAGCGGATCTGCAAAATTATACGCTCAGTCAATTAACTAAGAATCAACAACAGCTTCCGCGAAAATGGCCAATCTTGCTGAGAAGAATACAGTTGAGCAGCAAAACGCCATCCTGCACGGTATTATTACCAAACATCAAAACGACGCAATTGCGATTTACGCTCAAGGCTTACTCACGCCGCAGCAACAAGCGGCTATGGCTAGTCAGCTACTTCAAGCATTGCCTGCTGTGCAGGATATGAATGACGATTTGCTGCATCAACTCGTGTATTCGGACAAGGGGAAAATTCCTGCTCAACTTTCTCCGATGATCTCCGATAACGGTGAGCATATTATCATCGTACTGAATACGTCCAAAAATACAGACATCATGACCTATGCCCGTATCAATCGGGAAATCAATCAACTTATTGATAATAGTAACTTCGATTCAAAGATTGCCGTTAAAGCAGGAGGCATGCCGATCATTCTGGGCGAAGTGAAGGATGAAGTTATGTCTACCATGGCAATCTTGTTAGGAATCGCCTCGGAATATGTGGTGGAATAGCTCTCGATTGCCCCTAATCCATGAGAACGTGTATACGGGAAATTTGTAGAAATTTCGTTGATGTTTCGCCCTTTTCAGAAAAATTATAGACCTATCGAGTCTTGCAAAAAAAGTAGAACAGTCTTAGGTCCAGCATCCGTTCCAATATTGGTCGAGCTCCTCTAACCGACCATAGACCGATGATAAATTCATCTTGGGTTGTTATATTTTGTTTGGTAAAGAAGCCGGAGCTAAAGGAGAAATGACAAGTGAAAGTTGTATTACGCGTCACGATTTATCTCATCGTTTTTGTCGTTGTCGTGGGAGGGGCAGGAGCGATCGGATTCATCAACACAATGAATAACGGAATGTCGATTTACGATAAAGCAGTCCCCGCCTTAACAAATGTGCAGGTACCGAAATATGATGCCGGCAAACCGACAGTGGCTGTGCTACTGGCGAACGAAGTGACGGAAGTGTTCGACTTTCTCGTCCCGTACGAGATGTTTTCGATGACAGAGGCTTACAATGTATATGGCGTTGCCCCTGACCGCGAAATTAAATCCCTAACCGGGGGACTCGATGTTGTCCCACATTATTCATTTGATGAAATGGACGCGATGCTAGGCAAAAGTCCGGACATTATCGTCATTCCGTTTATGCCGATTTTGGATGATAAGAAATATGCACCTGTCCGGGAATGGATTCGAAAGCACTCGGACGTTAATACGACATTGCTCTCTATTTGCAACGGAGCAGAAAATCTGGCAGATACTGGCTTTCTGAACGGCAAATCAGCCGCGACGCACTGGGGAGACATTAACCGGCTTATCAAAAAATATCCAGACATTCAGTGGGTGAAAGATCAGCGCTACGTTCCGCAGGGCAATATCGTATCTTCTGCCGGTCTGACATCGGGGATCGACGCAACGCTATATGTCATCTCTCAGCAGTTGGGCGATGCTGCTGCGAGAAAAGTAGCGGAAAATATGAATTATCCTTCTTACGATTACGTGACAAATCCGAAAATAAAGCCATTCAATGCCGGGTTGAGTGATATAACGTACGTACTGAATAATGCTTATCAATGGAACAAAGTCAAAGCGGGCGTGCTTCTCTATAACGGTGCAGATGAGCTGGATTTGTCAGCCGCATTTGACACGTATGCCGCTTCCGGTACGACAACCACACTAACGGTTTCCAGCAAGAATGTAGCCATCGTAACGAAACATGGCCTGAACCTGGTCGCGCGTTATCAGACAAAAGACGTGCCGACGCTCGCGAAAATGATTGTCGTCGGTGCCGATGCCGAGTCTGAAGCTGCCGAGGACATCAAACAGTGGAATAACAGCGGCAATAGTGCGAAGCTGATGTTCTTGCATCGTGATATGTCAGGCCGGTTTGCAATGGACTCTGCATTCGAGGATTTGGCAAAACAGGAGGATATCCAGACAGCGAAATTTGCCGCCAAGCGGCTTGAATATCGTGCCACCGACCACCTGAAACTGGAGGGCCGCCCTTTCTCCTTTGAAGCGTTTGGCATACCGATTTTGCTTGGTATCCTGTCTTTGCTTGTCGCTCGGCTCATCGATAAGCGTCTTATCGGCAGGAAAAAAGGATAGCTCGCGCATCGAGTGAAACGGTGCATCCGACAAAGGGCAGCCGGGGCAGGAGGCTGGTTGAAAGTCAGCGTTTCGTACATCTCAACTAGATGGTTCGGTCTAAGCTATATGGGGGTAGTTGGAGCAACTGGGTTTCTTATGAGGGGAATCCGATTTCGGCGGTTGGGAGTAAGTGAAAAAAATAAAGCTTTAGACTGAAAGTGCTGATCGAATGCGGATTTTGGAATAGAGAGACTATAAGTGGCTGATTCAACTACTGGGAAACAATAGTTCAATACAACAGCGGTTAGTCTAGGACTGAACTGCACCCCGTCAAGTAGACAGTACAAATAATGAAAATCAATTAAGCGGCATTAGTCCTAAATTCCATCGGACTGAGGCCGTTTAGTTTTGCTTGTAACCGTTCGTTGTTGTAAAAGAAGTTACGAGCTTACCACAGCTCCTGCTTCAAATGACTGGTAATCACGATTTCACTTTTGACGAGGAGCAGCTTGAGAATCTATTTAAGCAAATGCCTCCTACTCTACTGAAGTCTGTCGTTAGTGCAAATAAGCATTATGCAACGATTCAGTTTAAAGTGAATCAAGATTTGCCATCGGCTCCGAGGTTGGGCAAGCGATTACAGTACCCGGCCTAACCGTTATGATTGGGTTCTTTCATTCAAATTGTTTTACAAATGATATATAATGGAAGGATAAAGAATGAGGGAGGGTGAATAGCATGAAAAAATGGTGGTCATCACATCCCAAACTTTCAAACAGCATGAACTTCATAATAACGGCTTTTTGCTTGTGTTTCGTTCCAATGTACATATTGCCGGATCATGTTTTTTTGGGCTTGGTAATTGGTTGTGCGCTTTCCGTACTGTTGAATAGTATGATCGGTACGAACTGGAGATCTTCGAAGTTTCAATCTTAACGTGTGAACAAGCCGCAGGACTAGGTAATAGTTCGTGCGGCTTTAATATTACGATTTGAATGGATCAAAGCCCATTGGGGTAGTACTCCTAACTCCAAACAACACCTCGCCTTTCGTATTCCATCCGATATTCAACGGCAGCTGCAATTTTGGCACTTGCGAACCTTTCCGTGATCCAAAGTCCTAAATCAATTCCTGAAGTGACTCCTCTTGCAGTGATAATATCCCCTTGATCAACAATTCTGTAACGAAGAAGCTCTGCCCCGTATTCAATGAGTTCATTTTGCGCCAAATCGTGCATCGTCGCCTTTCGACCATTCAATATACCGGAGGCAGCTAGCAGCATACCTCCTGTACAAACTCCAGCAACAATCGTTCCTTCGTTGTGCATCTCGCTAATCAGTTTGGTTAGGGTTCCAAGCTTTGCTTGCTTTCGCGCCCCAAGTTCAGCTTTATGATTCCAGCCACCACCAGGTACAATTAACAGATCAGGACGATTATCCATTCGTAAAAAATAATTTAGTTTAAGCGTAACTCCAAACGAAGTAGTCATTTCTTGTTTTGGTTCACTTGATATGAGGTCAACCGTGAAAGGAGCCCCTTCTTCTATTGCTCTTTTGAGTACCTCAAAAGGTGCGAAAGAGACAAGCTCTCCGAAGCCGTCAAACAATACAATTTGTATTTTCATTTTTGAACACCGTCCATGTTCGGAAAGAATTTTGTATTCTTCTGCCAGTTCGCTGAGTTCCCATGAATAAAGAAAGGTTCCGTATTAATTTTGTATATAATAATCTTGCCCTCTAAAGCCGTTAAATACCGATAGGAGCCCACAAAGACGAAGCCGATTTTGATCAATAACATGTTCGCCATATGCTTTTACAAATCTATTGGCATAGTCAGCGCTTTTCAAGTTGAATTGTAGAGACCATAGCGCCCAGAAGATATCATAATGCCGATCTCCTATCCCGCCATACCCTACATCTATGAAGCCATTCCGTTTATTATCTTGCAGAATTAAGTTCGGCAAGCAATAGTCGCCATGTATGATCACTTTGTCTTCTTCAGCGTATTTATATAGAGACACCATATCTTTATATGCGGATTCTCTACTGGTATATCCCATATAGTGAAGAAGGCTCTTTTCTGCCTTCCCTTCCCTGTAATTGCGCTCTGCCCAGATGAACATATCCTCTAATCCGTTTGTAACAGGGCAATCTGTACGTGCAATTTGATGCAAATGTAGAAGGCTTTCCGCAAATACAACGCATAAATGCTCTGGGTGAGCTATAAATTCATCGCTTGCTGCATGTGAACCGGGAACTCGTTCGGTGACCAAATAATCGTTGATATCATTGGAACTATAGTGTAGTACGCTTGGGCATATGCCTTTATGATGCAAATAGCTCGACATGATGGCTTCACGCTGCATTTGTTCTTTTGGAGTTACTTTTAGGAAGACATCGTGGGATTGATTTTTCATGTGATATACTGATGATCTTGCGGTTTTCTTAACGACTGTCACTTCTGCTTCACTGAAGTAGGCTTGT
Organism: Paenibacillus sp. MER 180; assembly: GCF_023713665.1. Lineage (NCBI taxonomy): Bacteria > Bacillati > Bacillota > Bacilli > Caryophanales > Paenibacillaceae > Paenibacillus > Paenibacillus sp. MER 180. The sequence goes on from NZ_JAMAVT010000021.1 coordinate 14,717, forward strand.
ATCTCGATTGGAAATAGTTCGGTTATAACCCTCACCTCGATTCAACTGACAATATCTCACTTGGCGGTCTGCTCATTCGGGTGTCAGGTCTATAGTATTTGGTTAGCCAGTGGTACAATGACTTTTCATCGAAACCAAGACTTTCATATAACTTCCTCGCATAATTGCCTTTCACAACCCCCAGCTGAACGATGGTATTGCCGCGACGCATGATTTCGTTTACAAGAAATGAAACGAATGGTCTGCCATATCCTTGAGATTGGAGATCATGCCGAACAGAGACATGACTCAGCTCATTGCCATCAATTTGTCCAACCCCTGCGATTTCCTCTTCAACAAGAAGCACGTATATGTTGCTTTTGTTATCGAACATGCGCTTTCGTTCATTTTCATTCGGAGGGAAATAATAGGTTGGAAGCATTCCCAGATTATCATGCAACTTGTAAAAAGCGACCTCGATAAGTACATGACAGGTCTCATAATCATCATCTTCATAAGGTCTAACCGAAATATGCTGTTCAGGAAGATAGCCACCTTCCCGCTCCATGATGTGAGACGACCAACTGATGTAGTAACCATTCTTATATAAAAATTGCAAAGTAGAACGATCGCCATCCATGCATCCACCCATCGAACGTTCTACGATCTTATGTGGGGTGAGCAAGTGGTCTACCTTCGCCATGAGGGCAGTTCCAATCCCCTTCCTTCTGTATTCCTCGCTAACATATATCATTGTCTGTGCTTTTCTCTTAATCCCATCAATGGATAGGAAACCTACTGTTATGCCATTGTAGCGGGCTACAAATATACCATCCGGGAACATTTTCTCGCATCTTAGCAATTCTTTAATCTGTTCATCTCCAAACAACATAGCTCTGATTGAATTTTTATCCCTTTCAGGTTGGTATGGTTCTATTATCAGATCTTCCACGCGTACACTCCCTCTCGTTAGCCAGTTGATTTTAGGGAGTCATATTTTACCACATGTATATGTGTAAGTACTAGTTATTTTTTAACAGTCTTCTACACGAACAATTCGCAATCTCTGTATCCCTACATAAACTGTCGTCACCTTATGGACAGTGATAAAGGGGCTCTCACTCCTCCACCCTTTTCACCTGCTATAATGATGCACTTAGGGGACATTAATTCAACTCGCTTCTCCATTCGTGAAAAAAGGCAGCTGACCCCAAGGAGTCGGCTGCCGCCAATTATCTTTATTGAGTTATCGTCCCGTTAGCCAAATCATTCTTCGAGGCATGCAACAATGATTACTACCGCTTCAGGAAGCTCGTGATTTCTGCGCACAGCTCCTTGTGAAATTGAATTCGATCAAAGCCGGGAGGATCCTGTGATGGCAGAAATGATGGTGAACTCATCGAAGGTGGAAATGGGCTCAAAAAGGAAAAGTGTCCGGCATTTTGCACGGTTCTATACTGAACTTTATTTCGATCAGCAACCCCATTCACAATAATTTGCGCGTGAAAAGCGGGTGTATAGGGGTCTTTTTCGGCGTCAAGCATCAAAATAGGGATATCAACCATGCGTAACGCTTCTTCGGATTGAAACCAAACCGATGCTGGCGCTAGAAGTACGAGCGACTGAATGCGGGAATCTGGTATGACTTCTATGTGTCGCGGTTGCCCATCTGATGACTCATGAGGAAATGAGGTAGGCTCCCCACCTGCCGCTGCCAATGCCGTGTAGCCACCGAGAGAATGACCGATAATCGAAACGTCATTCGGGTTCACTTTCCCAGCAAACCTCTCATTTTCAAAAAACCAGTCGATGGCCATCCGAATGTGACGGGGTCTGTTCGTCAGATTTTGAACCGTACCTTCCCAGCTATTATCATTTCTATTGTTGTATGGATGTTCAGGCATCCCTACGATAAAACCGTGCCGCGCTAAATGCTGAGCTAACATACGATAGGCGAATGGAGTGCTGCCAGTACCGTGAGAGATCAGCACCAACGGGAACGTTCCTGCCAATACCTCTGCATCCTTCGCTAGCTCGATCGAATAGGGTCCTAATTGAACGACATGCTCAGCCGTGCCCGTCGGATACATCACCCACATTGGAAACGTAATGCCCAAAGCCTTATCCGATATTTCGACTTTGCGGAGTCCTGCCTGATTTGGTTTTTTGATTTCATTTATGTCCATATTATGTGTTCCCCCTGAGATAGTAAGATGTAGACTCGATTGGAATGTGAATTCATTTATACTATACGGTAATTCATAATATCGTGTTGAACTATTTTGCGAAGGTACTGTCGGATGTTGTGTCGTCTTGTTTATTCACTTGTCCACGATGTACTGCGCTGCATACGGCTAATGAATTCCCGTCCGGATCAAAAAATCCACTAACTCCATTCATCTCTACATTCCGAGAACGCAACCCTGACATCATCTGCTCCACATTAGCGGAGTAGAAGTCGATTACACTATGGGTTACATTCGTATATGTATTCGTAAAAGCAAGTCGCTGTTCATCTTGATTCTCAACCAAGTATAAGTTTGGAACTCCGAGACGTTCGCCTCCATCCAGATAAAGCATGGCTTCCTCCCAATCTTCGTCCGGTTCTCCAAGAACCTTCATGCCAAAGGTGTCGGTATACCAGGCTATCGCTTTTTTCAAATCCGATACAGGAATTCGATTGTAGCAATGCGTGACAATTGCACGCAGGACTTCTCGTTCGATGTTTTGCCCAAATCCATCATGATTCATGAAATCATCCGTTAATACAAACAGCTCCTTTTTATCTACATAGCTATGTTAACAATACGATCTATGTTAGATAATCATGTTCTACTTCATTGCTACATTCATGTCCGCTTGTACGCCGAGCTCCTTATAGGCAAGCAGAATGGCACCGACTACGGGTGGAAATAGTGGATCAACCAAGCGATATTGCTTAACTGGATGCGCTATAAGCATTTCAGTTAGTTTGCTGCGCATGTAGGAACTGCAGATGACGCTGCCGATTAGCGCGACATCGATGCTGCGTTCAGCGAAGTTGGAGCCGACAAGCTCAACCCCTAATCGGAGCTGCTCTACTGCGCGGTTGCATACGCTTCTTGCTATACTGCTGCCCTGTTCTGCAGCCAGTGTCACATATGGAGCGAATTGCCCAAACTGTTGATCGCGCTTCATCATATCTGGCTCAAATCCCCGCCGAGCAAGAACCTGGAACTGCTCTAAGCTGTTCGTTTTCCAATGCTGCATCATCTCTGCAATCAGTCCTTCATTCGAATCATCTGGGCGACCTGCAAGTACTTCATACACAGCATCATAGGCAAGATGACGTGCTGGCGCTATATGCGTAATGGCGATAATCCAAGTTTCGGGTTCGTGTACGGTATTCATTGATGCCCATAATCATCGTTCCTGTTCCGGCAATGGCAATGATACCTGGTTGATTTTGAAGTGCTCCTGCGTGAGCAACATCGGAGTCATTCAAATGCAGCTTGGGACAATCAAGCCCCGGTAAGTCAGTAAATGCATGAATCCATTCGTCATCTGCTTCTGAGTCATAGCCCGCAAGGCCAGCAACAAGCGCGGCCACAGAGGTTGTATCTCGCCCTCTATCGCAAGCGCATTCTTAATCGTCGCTTTCACATTCTCAGCTGCGTTCTCATCTTTATACTTGGATGCACAGCTGCCTTCCGCATAAGCAAGCTCATTTCCGTTTAGATCACAGATCATAACTCTTGTATTCGTGCCGCCTCCATCAATGCCGACAACAATATTCCGCTCCATCACAGCAATTGCCCCCTAACCAATTATCGAACTCAAACCCATCATCAGTCTATTAGCAGCTATCCCTTAATCGCAAGTCATCCATGAAATTCCATTACGTTTCATATTCTTTAAGGATTTCGATAAACCTTCTTTTCCGGAGCAAGTGCAGCAATCTGTATAAGTAACACATAAAAAAACTCGGATGATAGCCTCTTTTTGTCTCTAGTGGCGATCTTCCGGGTTTCCGCTCCATGTAGAAGAGTTATTGGTAATTAAAAGAGCTCCGGTAGTTGGACATGCTCGAACCTACTGCTACTCGCAAGCTGGTTGTCACTCATGTACCATGACCCGCTCACATAGTCTGGATTAGCTGGTCGTAGTTGATTGATAACAGTAATATGATGGGAAAAAATAGGATTTATTTCTATATTAAAGGAGGAAAACTTATTAATAGGTAGAATATATTCATAAAAGGGGGTGATCATATGAACAAAATAACAAAAATGATGGCTGTTGTTGTGTGCGCTTCTGCGTTCCTCGTGGCGTTGCCAAGCCCGTCCCATGCAGCCTGGTGCGGCGGAAAAACTTTAATCAGAACCGAAACAAACTGCCTCAATGGAAAAACCTACATCACTAAACACTACATGCAAACCTGCAAGTATGACAACGGCCAATCGGAGACCAAAACATGGACAGAGACAGAAACCCGTAGCGGATGTATTGCCCAGAACTAATTCGGTTCACTAACAATTAATTTCATTCTTGTACATAAAGCGGCTCTAAAAATTCGTCCCATACCATGATAATGGTTCAGTTGAGGAATTGTAGAGCCGCTTTATCCTCCCTATTTTCGCACTCTCGCCGTTTCTCCCCTGTGTGAATCTCCTCTACATTTTCCAAGATAATTCCATCGATTTACGCCGTTTCGCGGTTACAAGTTGCTATATTTATACCTGGCAGTACCCACATAGCATCTTGGTTTACCGTCATTTTTCTACACTGATTCTTGTCGCCGCTTTACCATCCTTCTCCGTACGTACCAACTGTAACAGAGCGGCAGCAGGCTGGCAGCGCCGATCCATGCGCCGAAACCAAAGATGTTCAGATATGCCTCCAACGGCTTGGCAGGATCGCCGTCGTCCATAAGTCCCAATCCTAGCGCGGCACCAAGCACCAAGCCCACGTTACGCGTCAATGCAATCATACTCCCGAGCGATCCTGCGTCATCCTTCACCGCATGGCTCATAATGAAGCTGTTATTCGGCGAAGCGATAAGCCCCATCCCCGAACCGATCAAGGCCAGCGTACAAATAATTGCCCACAGCGGCAATACGCCGAATACCCCAGAGAATAGCAGGAACCCGCCTGCCATGGCGCATAATCCAAGTCCCATTAAGTAACGTGATCCAATCCGATCAGATAAGTGCCCTGCGACGGGGCCGATTACAGCCAAGAGCAGCGGATATGCCAGCATGACATAGCCTGTATCCGCCGTGGATACCGAGGTGGTTCCGGAAATATAAAAAGGCATGAGAACCAATGCAATATTGGCCATCAGGAAAGATGCGCAGCTAATGATCAGACCACAGGCTACGGCTGGAATACGGAACGCCGAGAGCGGCAGAAAAGGCTCTTTCTGCCGGGACTGCCACAGCCAGCCCAAAGGACAAACAATTAGCAGGACTGCATACAGTAGAAGCATATTCGGGGATCCCCACCCTATCGCTCCTCCGTTCACAATGGCGTAGATTCCAATACCGATGCTGCACATGAACAAAATGGCTCCAATTACGTCCAATGAGGCTTTTCTCGTCTCTTTCTTCTGATCAGCAGGGATGAAGCGCAGCGCTAACCCGGTTGCCGCGACTGCCACGGGAACATGAATCAGGAACGCCCATTGCCAGCTCAACCATGCCGCGGTGAAGCTGCCTGCAACCGGTCCCGCCATGCCGCCTAGGGCAACAGCGGTGCTCACAAAACCGAGAGCCCGCCCTCTATGTGTGCCCGGCATATGAAACGTGATAATTGCCATATTTGTCGCCTGGAACATTGCTGTACCTGTCGCTTGCACAACTCGCATGAAGAGGAGCACGGTGAGATTCGGCGAGAGCGCAACCAGAACAGAGCTAATTGTGAATAGGGCTATGCCGCAGTTATGGATGCGGCGATGCCCCCAGCGATCGCCTAACTTGCCCATCAAGGGGAGGAGCGACGTAATAGCGAGGAGATATCCGGTCGTCATCCAATGCACTGTCCCAATATCGGACTGGAACACGGAGACGAATCGGGGAAGCGACACATTCACTACCCCGGCGGTAAAGTGAGACAAGAATGCGCTGAGACAAATCGCCGTCATCATCCATGCCCGTTTTCCGTCAGCTGTTCCTAGTCTTTCGTGTGCAGCAACGCTCAACAGTTTTCCCTCCCCTTTAGCGGAAGAGCAGCTTGCCGGGTATCGAATACCGGCCCCAGTTTCGCGCAAATGGTTCTTCCTACATGTCCGTAGCCCTCGATGACAATAAGCTCATTTTTTGCATGCATTCTTATCACCATATCCTGTAAAGTTTATAATTAATATACATTGCGTTATAAAATGCACGCGCTGTATTTTGTGTGCAAAGTATAAAAACCCAGCGAATATCCACTTTTTGTCACAAGTGTCTATCTTCTGGGCTTTCATATACTCTAAATCTGGTTATTCCTCTATTTTGGTTTGTGTAACGTATGATTATGAACCGCAGTAAGCGTGATTTTATTTATTATTATCTACAGGAATCAATATTTTCTTCTTATAGGTTTTTATATATTGGTAGCCGTCCACCAGTAGGAATTCTGGTTCATCGGTTGTGTTAAACGAATACGTCTGTTCCCACAGAATGTTGCCGTTCTTCAAATCCCATTGTCGTTCTTTCGATATTGACGATACAGGAATAACTTTACTGCCAGCCTGTATGGACAATGTGTCCGTCTTCAAGAAAGTAAATTGTTTTCTCGCAATGACGACATCATGACCTGTAGCCGTTTTGGTAACGCTGCGAATCCAGAACTTTTCATCTCCAATTTGAATGGAGCGATCGGATGGTGATGCAAGCGAGATAGGCTCTTGTATGTTGTGATATCCTTCAAAATTGACGAGTTCAAGCTCAATGGAATGAATATTGTCTGTAGGGAACGGATCAAATTTAAGTCGGAAGTCTGGATTACTTCCCCCTCCTCTAGTCCAACTAACTTCTTTTCCATTCACATAGAGCTTGGTTTGGCCTGAAAATCTAGGATATTCCTCTAATTCATAATGTCCCTTCACGATGGTTGAGGTTGGGGAAGCCGTAATGTAGTCATAATGAATGGTCCCTTTATCGACAGCGATGGATTCGGAAATATCCTCTTTAATTATACTCTTCATCGCTTTGTTCGCTTCAAAATCGAAGGAGATCGGATAAGTTATCTTCTCCCCTTCAGCCAGCCACTCAGTGAATGTAAGGGTTAATGTTCGAGAAAATGGGCTAACCGGTTCGAAATCAGCATCTCCCACGAACTGGCTTTTATTTTTTCCGGGACTTCCACCAGCTCTTATTGAGTTGGAATCGGTCAAGAAGCCTCGGACTCTACCAAAGCTATAACGTATAAAATCATCGTTAGTAAATTCGGTACCTTCAGGTCGATCAATCGTGTAATATATGCGGAATACGTTATCGTCCGCAATTACGCCATTAATAGTAAGGACAGTGCCATCCTTAAGCGTTGTGCTCTTGTTTACTTCTTGTGCGACCCCCTGCTTCATCACATCCGCAATGCTGTTGAAGTTGACGCCGCCAAACAACTTGCTGCCGTAATAAGCTAAGGCTGGATACTCGTATACGCCAATTATGAGGATGATCGCTGCGACAACAGACGCAATCCATGCTCGGGCTTTATTTCGGTTTCTTTTTTTGGCGGGAACATTTCGAAGCGCATCTCGAAGTCTGCTTTCAAGGTCAGACGGAGCCTGGATTTGATTTAAGGTTTCTTTATGCTCCTGTAACTTCTCCTCGATCGTTGTCATAACGATCACCTCCGATCATCACTTTTAGTTTTTGTATGCCCTGTGAGATTCTTGATTTGATCGTTCCAAGCGGAGCCCCGGTCATGTCCGCAATCGTCTGATACGGAAGATCATGAACATAGCGAAGCTCGATCGCTTCCCGTTGCTGCGCATTCAGATGCGACAGCAGCACCTGCATGTCCATTTCGGACTCGCTATCACGATAGGGATTAATGTCCGTTAATTGCGCAAGAGATGGTTCTTGCTCATCTTCCAGCGGTACGAATCGATCCTTTTTGCGAAGTAATGTTTTGCAGCGATTGACTAGAATCGTCTTGCTCCAACTGTAGAAAGCTTCGCTATTTTGCAGTTGCTCAATTTTTTCATATAGTGCAACGATCATATCTTCCATTGCATCCATCGCATCATGCTCATTGCCCATATATGTATAGGCAAGACGGTAATAAGCGTCCTTATCGGCCATAATGAGCTGTAATAATGCTTCTTTGTTGCCTTTTTTGGCTTGTTTGACAAGATGGCTTACGCTCATGTTCACTCCCCTTTTCATAGATAAGAGATCGCGGGGATCAGAAAAGTTCATTTTATATAAAAAATTTTCATTTGTCACAACGGACTGCTGGCAGCGCACAACATAGCAGGATCAATGGAAAAACCTTGATTGGAGCTAATCCAATCAAGGTTCATTTAGAAGAATTATTTTCTGCTATTCATCCTAAACAACTCCTATCAATAGAGCAGTAACGACAAGAACAATACTTATGCCCCATATCCAGAACAGTGAGTAGCGGATATGGCGGCCCATCTCCAGTCCCGCTAAACCGAGCGCCAGCCACAGGGCCGGTGACATCGGGCTTACGAAAGTTCCGACGATATTGCCGATCACCATCGCGTACGCAGTGGACAACGAAGCAACGCCGAAGCCGGATGCAATCTGATCGACGACGGGCAGCAGGGCGAAGTAATACGCATCCGTGCTCAATATTAAATCGAAAGGTACGCCTAGTATCCCTACGATAACATGCAGATAAGGCGCAATGCTGCCCGGAAGTATCTTCACGGCATCGTTGGCAATGGCCGTAAGCATGCCGGTTCCGTTCAGGATACCCAAAAATAAGCCGGCTGCAAGAATGATTGAGGCCATCGTGAGCGCATTAGGCGCATGGGCGCGCAATCGTTCCATCTGCTCATTCACATTGAAGAAGTTGAGCGGCAATGCGATGCTTACCCCGATCATAAAAGCCAGGCCCGCCGGGATAATTCCAGCCACAAGCACGCCAATAACCGACAAGGCGAGACAGGCATTAACCCACAGAAGTCCGGGGCGAGCGAGGCCTTTCACCTGTTCGGCCTGGACAGAAGTGGAGGCATCCGCTCCAGCCGCTGTCACCTCCAGCGTGGCCGCCTCCTCTAATGATCCATACTTGCGGATGATTCTCCGCTTCTCCCGGATGCCGAGAAGAACGGCCAATCCAAGCATAAACACCATGCCGATGAGCTGGACAGGAATAAGAGGCTGCCATAATTCCGTGACATCCGCCTTCAGGACGGTAGCCGTTCGGCCCAGAGGGCCAGCCCACGGAAGCATATTCATAATACTTGCGCTTCCTCCGACCAAGAGGAGCAGCAGATACGGATTCATCTGCAAGCGTCTATACACGGGTAGCAGCGCGGGTATCGTAATTAAGAAGGTCGAGGCGCCCGAACCGTCCAAATGGGCAATTGCTGCAACTAAAACTGTTCCGACACTTACCGTGATGACATTTCCGCGCGAAAAAGCGACCATTTTATTGATTAATGGTTCAAAAAGTCCGACATCCTGCATAATGCCGAAAAAGATTATCGCGAAAATAAACATAATCGCGACCTGGATAACCGAGCTGACGCCTTTTCCAAAAAAGCCGCCAATTTCCGTAAAACTATACCCTGCGAGTAATGCGCCGAGTATCGGTGGTATCACCATGGCAACAATCGGGGTCACTTTGCCGCTAATAAGCAAGGCGACGATAATTAAAATTGTAATTAGACCAATCAAGCTCAGACTCAATAGGATATCTCCTTTCCGTGATCGCGACTTTACTCACCATTCTGTATCCCGTAATGGGTGAATGCGTTTACAATTCACCATGAACGAAACATCGCTTAGCTTAAATGAAATTTATCACGGATAAAGCGGACGATAAATATTGCGGCCATAAGAATGATAGGATTCATTTTATCGATTTTGTTCATAAGTTTCACAAAGGATATATCTGCGTTCTGGTCTTCCCACCGTACCATAGATAAGCATCGTTCGTACCATCTTCAATGATACTAAATATTCTAAATAACGCCGCGCCGTTGATCGACTTATACCAAGCTCGGAGCTTAATTCAACAGCCGTAATTCCCCCGATCAATTGCTGCGTGAAGACGCAGTGAATCTTGTCCAGTGTAATAGAATCAATCCCCTTCGGGAGAGCCTCATCCGACTGTATGGAACCCGAAGCTCGATGCATGCCGAATACAGCATCGATATCTCTCTGTTTCATTTCTTTGGTGGAGCATAGCAAGCCCCGACATCCCTTATATCTTGCCAAGGCAAGGCTGAAGCGTTCCTCGTCTACCGGCTTGACAATATAATCGAACACCCCGGCGCGAAGTGCTTCCTGAACCGCCTTAGCATCCTTCTCCGCCGTGACGATAATGATATCAGCATCATGACAGGACTGGCGAAGCTCCCATAACAGATTCATCCTTTCCACGTCAGGAATATATACATCCAATAAAATAAGATCCGGAACAGTTTCGCCGCTTTCTAAATAATCCAGCGCTTCTTTACGGTTCTTGGCAATGTATGGAGAGGCAAAACCGGTTGATTTTTCGACATAATGCCTATGAATATCCGCCACTCGAAAGTCATCCTCGATTATCAGCACTGATAACAAGTCCTTCACAGCGATCTCCCCTCGTCCTTTGGTATCATGATAATAAAACAGGCTCCTCCGAGCTCACCTTCCCCTGCTTCCAGCAAAATCTCCCCGCCGACTCCATTGAGCATCAGCTTCGAAAGAGTAAGGCCAACTCCCCGATGGCTGCCTTGTTTCGTTGAAAATCCCTGCTCAAATATGCGGGGGATATCCGTCTCGGCCACCCCTGAACCCGAATCTTCAATCTCAAAAATACAATCCTCTCCGATATCCGTAAAAAAGATGGCAACCTTACGTTGGCCCTCTTCTTTTAGCCTTACCGCTTCCAATGCATTCTCAATAATATTGCCCAGGGCGGTTAACAGCGCATCTTGCTTCTCATCTGCAAATGAGCATTCCAAACGGCTGTCCGGATGGATGACCATGGCGATGCACAACTCATTCGCTTGATTGAATTTTCCTTGAAATAAGGCTTGAAGCAGGGGATCGGCTACCTTTTCCATTAAAAATGTTAACCTGGCCTGCTGCATATTGCTTTCTTTTTTTATAAAATCGATCGCTTCCTTCATCCGCCGGTTCTGCACCAGCCCCAGGATGATATGCAGCTTATTGGAGTACTCATGCGTCTGCGCCCGCTGTGCATTCGCATATTGCTTAATACGGGACAACTCCTCTGTCACCGTCTCCAGTTCCGTCTTCTTGCGAAACGTATAGACGCTCCCCGTGATGGCATCTTCCCCTACTATGGGAGTTTGATTGACGAGTACGATATTTTCGCCCAGCACCATCTCCCGGTTCACTAGATGGCTTCTTTGCTTGCCCTGCACTTCACTATGTAAAGAAGGAACAATCTCATGGATGGATGTTCCTGCATAATTCATTTGTCTCTGCTTCGTGCCCGCAAAGAGAATATCCTTAGCCGCTTTATTCATTGCCGAAATAGCCCCATCATTAGTCACCGCGATAATTCCTTCATGCGTGGACTGCAGAATCGCTTCTTTTTGCAGATACAGATTTGAAATCTCCTCGGGCTCCATATTATGTAATAATTTTTTGATATAAGAAGCAATAAAGACCGCTCCCGTGATGCCGAACAGAACAATGAGACTCAAGGTGAGCCAGAGGGATTTGTTGTCTTCCGCCACGATGCGGTGTACATCGTTATTGAGAAAACCGACCGATACGATCCCCACGATCTTCCCTTCATCAAAAATAGGAACCTTTCCTCGAATCGACAAACCGAGCGTTCCCTCCGTTTTTGACACGTACGACTCGCCATGAAGTAGTGCCCTGTCATTATCGCTTCCGACCATCTTCGCCCCGATAATGCTTTCATTGGGATGGGATTGCCGGATTTCCTGCGTATCACCGACAACAATGAATTCCGCGTCAGATTTCCTCTGTATCGACTTCACAATCGGTTGTATAACGACGGAAGGATTATTCAAGCGGAAAGCGCTTTGAATTTCTGGGATATTCGCGACACTTTGTGCCATACTCAACGCTCTTTTTCCCGTCTGATCTTCTGCCATTTTCCCTATAAAGTGTTCCAGAAACACCCCGAAAATCGAACAGATTCCAATAATCAAGAGGCTGATAAGCAAGATCATTTTCAACCGTAAATTACATTTTAGATGTAACAACCGGATCATTTGCCAACTCCTAAAAATCAAAATGATTAGTTTTGAGTATCCTATCGTCAAATAATTCCATTATAGCATGAACCGCTTTTCTGATCGGAAGGGAGAATGTCCGTAAGGAACCAACATAAAAGCACTCCCGAACCGGCAGAGCCATACAAGAGTGTTTTCCCTTCTAAATTAAAGAAGCTGCATCAACAGAGCCTTCATTTCCTCGTCCTGCAAGAGTATGCAGCTTCGACAGCTGGGCCTGCGGCACATGATAGTCGGCCCCATCGCCTCGACACGGACACCCTCCTGCTTCCACCGTTCCAAGAGCGACACATAGGCCGCGAAGTCGTCCTTCCACATCGAGATCAGAATCGATTGCTCTGCTCCCTCGAGTAGAGTCTTGTCGGTTCTATAAGCGAAAATAGAGAAAAAGTGAGTCATGCGGGATTATCAGATAAGTACTGTCTAGTTTTTCCCTTAGTAAACAAAGTTTCCCTAAGTAAAAAAACATGGTACTATATAAAGAAAAATGAGATCTATTGAGGTGTCATCCTATGATATTAGTCCAACATTTAGACCCTACCGAACGCTACCGCTTAGCCAAATCGATCGCAGACAGCTTTAAAGATAATGCAGGATTTTTGCTATGGGGCGATGGTTCTGAGGAGCGCGAAGTCGTGCTGACCGACTTTTTCGATTGCATTTTGTCTATCTTAATCGCAAACCAAATGGTGTATGCCACCTCGGAGCAGTATGAAGGAATTTGCGCCTTTTGGACCAAGCGGAACGGGATCAAGCCGCTGCAAAAATTGAAGCTGCTCGGGCTGGCCAAGTTGTTCCCGATTCGCCGGCTGGTGCAGATCGCGAAGCAGAGCGCCCGAATAAGACGGGCAGATAGCTTCATGAAGAGCGAGGAGGATTATGTGTTCGTGTTCATGATTGTTGTGCGCGAGCCGTACCGCCATCAAGGCTATATGCGGCAGCTAATGGAATTCATTCTGAGCTATGCGGCTGACCGCTCCATTCCCTGCGTCCTCGAGACGGACAGTCTCCGAAACGAACAGATTTACCGCCATTACGGTATGCATACGCTCAGCGTTCAACCGTTGAGCCAGGAATTGACCTACTATATATTAGCTTACAAATAGAAAAATTATAAAAATTATACATAAACGTCAAATAGCCCACACCCTGATACACAGATGTGGGCTCGATTAATTGTTCGATTACACTGTTGATTGTTGCACTAGCCTTGGCGCCGCGTGGCGTGTTGACGAACAACCGATACATCTATGGATGAGAGTTCCCTTGAAAGAGCTCCATCATGCAACATAACAAGATATTCGTATCCGCGCTTTATTAATAAATAGTAATCTTCATCATTCAGCGGCAGCGGCAATTTTTCTATTTCATTAAAAATCTCTTCACAATCACGCAGATACTTATCTATTACATTCATTCCCTTCTGCTTGCGAACCAATATCATCTTTATCATGAATCAAATCGATTTCATTTAGATCGAGCCCTCAGTTCGCAGAGTCAGATGAAACGACTTCCCATTTTCCAAACAGCGTCAAACCCGCTGCTCGAGCTAAAGAAGTGGACGCGTGGTTATCAAGCTGGCATCTGTATTGGGGTTCGTACCCTTGTGCGTAGGCGAACTTGCTAATGGAGCGCACTACTTTGCGGGCATGGCCTTTCCCTCGATAGTCATTCAGCGTGAGCACTCCGGTATCCGCTATATGCGAATTTAGCCATGGGTACATGCTAGCGGCACTCACTAAACGGTTATGCTCAAACGAGCCAAACACAGCCCAGTGATCCAATTTCACATAGGCGTCATCCAGATCCTGCTCTGAGGAAGAGGCTTGGAATTCGGAAAATACAGCATGGTCTTGCTCTGTCAGTTGCCGCAAGTCACCGTCCACGGCTTCTTGCATCAATGAATTCTTATCGGCTTTTGTAAAATAAAAGAGATAATCTGCCCCATGCAGCGTAACCCCTGCTTCATTTAATTTTTGTCTCAAGATGGCTTCAGTCAGTTCTGCTTGCTGAGTAAGTCCCGCCTTATCAGCCATTGCCGGCGTCAGAACCGCCACTACCTTCCCGTTGGTCATTTCCAATACCATTACCCGGTTGTCATCACTTAGGTCAGGATTGATGGTAAGCGTAAAGACCTCATCGTGATAAAGGACTTCCCCGTTTCCGAATTGCTCCCGCCAAAAGGCAGCAATCATCTCTGAAAATATAGGCATGCTTGTCGTTTGGAGTAGTTGATTTTGTTGATTTGGCATCTTGATCATTACCCTTTTCTTTAGACTTTTGTCTACTCATTTGCATGTGCTTCTTGATATAAGAAGCCATATCCCAAACTGTAAATGAAAAGGTCTGTTGTTACTATGTTGAATTCTCCTATATTTATTTTTTGCACATTCAATTGCTTCTGAATGATTCAAAATCCCATAAGATCCTTTACATGTTCCGCATTTTTTTTAGATGTTAGTTTTTCGAGTAATAGAAATGCAACATCAAAAGCTGTACCCGGATTTGAAGATGTAATAATATTTCCATCCTGAACAATTAAATCATTTTGAACATCTGCGCCGAAATTCTTTAACTGCTCTTTTCGTTTACTAGTTGAATGATTGTATGTGGTTGCTTTTTTTCCTTTAAGAATTCCGCTTTTGCCAAGCGCTAATGATGCAACACAAATACTAGCAATCGGTTTCTGATTGGAATAGAAATGTTGAATGATACTTAAAAATGGCGCACTGAAGGCATCTTCATAAAATCCAGCTTCTTCAAATCCCCCTGGAATCGCGAGTGCATCAAACTCATCTAGTTGAATTTCATTGACCGTTTTTTCAGGCATAACAGTAAAATTCCATGTACAGGTTAATTTATTCCGGAGACCCACTGTTACGACCTCAGTTGAGCCATCTCCCTCCCATTTATTCCAACCTAGCACATCTGTAAATACACTAGCTTCTACTGCTTCAAATCCGTTAGCTAATAATAATAATATCTTTTTCATATCCTAAATCTCCTCCCACATATCCTTATTTTATAAAAATATTAAAGGCTCATGAACAGGCTAGAAAAGGATATTTTGTTGTTTGACTTTAATTTATTAATAATTTTGGTTATTCTATATTATAAAAAAAGGTTGGATATATTATGGATCAAATTGATAAAAACATCGTGAGAATATTACAGTCGAATGCAAAAATTTCCATGAAGGATTTAGCAGAAGCTGTTCATTTATCTTCTCCATCCGTAACTGAGCGAGTACGAAAGTTAGAGGAGCAACAAATTATTGAGGGTTACCATGCACGCGTTTCTCTAAAAAAAATGAACCGTCCAATCTCTGCACTTATTTTGTTTGAATCGAAGGATTGTAAATCGTTAGCAAGCTTTTGCCGTAACCATCCAGATGTGCTTGAGTGTCACCGGGTAGCAGGGGAAATTAGCTATATTGTCAAAATAGCAACGTATTCTGTAGAGAGTTTAGAACAATTTATTGATGATTCAATGCAATATGGTACGCCCTCAACAAATATCGTGTTATCATCTTATGAGCAAAAAGTAATCGACCCTTATATTTGTGAAGAAAAAAAATAATCAACAGGTCAAAAGGAGGAACGCTCGGATGAATTGGGCGTCTGTATTCGAAGTGTGCTACCAGAAATATCCCGGTTTGACGGAGCAAGAAGCGGAAGATTTTATTAGCCATTGGAACAACCCTCTATCTGAGGAGGAGATTGCGGAAATACGGGAAAGGCAGCGCAATCCCTTCCCTGTAACCGATCCTTTACATAAGCTATACCAGCCGTTCGATCCGGCAAAATGGTCTATTCCGAATAAGTGCCTCCCTGCCGCTTATCTTGATTTACTTCGTTATTCCAATGGCGGTGAATTTGGAAATGGTGCTCGGCATTTTCAGTTTTTCAGTGCCGATGAGTTACGAGCTATGATGCTGGCCTATGAATTTCCCGAGTATATGCCAGAGGCGATCCCCTTTGCTATGGATGGCTGTGGTATTCATTATGCTTGGGATATGCGCAGCAGCTCAGAAGAAAATGAATATCCCATTCTTGTATCTCACTCTGGAAATTTAGGCTATGCGGACAGCGCACAAGTCGCCTCAACGTTCTTAGAGCTATGTACGGGAACAATCTCGGCTGAAGATTTACTTTACGGTAATGATGAATGAATGCAGTAAGACCATCAATGACCTCTAAATTCCACAATATCGTGGTGGCTTTAGAGGCCATCTTTTTATAAATCATAGTTCTATTCTTTACGCTCTTACTTCAGATCCACCATACACTTTCACTTCGAGCGGAGCTGTTAAATAATCCTTAGCTTTTGCAACAAAAGAAGTGAAATGTTCACTTGAATTGTGTACTGCCACCGCTTCTTGGTCTTTCCATACTTCCACCATGATATAGGCATGTTCTGTTTCTACGCTTTTATAGAAATCATAAGCAATATTTCCACTTTCCGCTCTAGAAGCTTTCACTAGAGATTGAATCTCTTCAACGTAAGCTTGTTCTTTTTCTGGATTTACACTTGAAACAGCATGAATAATGATCATTTAAATCCCCCTCAGCACGTTAATTTTCATTCATAATTCACATAAAAATTTATTTCCACTCTGCTATTGTCTCCACAGGAAGACGTACGGATTGGTATCCTGCACCATCTGCTTTTCCAATGGAAATGAGCATTATCGGAACATAGCGCTCTTTATCCATACCGAAAGCTTCAGCGATCTGATCTTTTTCAAACCCACCGATTGGACAAGTATCATACCCATGGGCACGAGCTGTTAGCATGAACTGCATCGACACGAGTCCGCCGTCAATTAGCACGGTTTCTTTGTTTACTTCTGGAGACAGATTTGCATAGTAGTTTGTTAATGCTGCCATCTGTTTTTCTTTTACTTCAGTTGGCATATATCCTAATTCTACAGCTTTGCTATAGATCGCTTCCCCATTTTCAAAGCTATTCAAGTCCCCGAATACGGCAATCATTGCTGAAGAAGTTTCAACTTGCAGTTGGTTAAAACGAGCAAGAGGTGCTAATGTTGCCTTACCTTCTTCACTTTCAATGACTAGAAAACGCCATGGTTGCATATTGACAGATGATGGTGCACGAGTAGCATCTTCAATCATTTTTGCCATTTCTTCTGTGCTTATTTTTACGGACGAATCATATTTGCGAATAGAGCGGCGTCCTAACAGTATTTTTTGAAAATCATTGTTCTTTGTTGTGTTAGACATGATGTGATCTACTCCTTAATCTATATAAATGTAAATCCTTTGATCAATCAATAGTTGACCGATCAATGATTGATATGTCAAACAATATAAATCATGTCTGACATTTAGTCAAGTGAATTTCTATAGATATACTCAGACGAATGCTTACTGTCCGCCTTGAAGAATGAGGTCATGTATTCTATAATTGACGCATCAATGATTGATTAATCATCTATAGAGGTGGAAAAACAATGCAAGTGTCTCATCAGGAAATGAAGCAAATATTTCTCATGTTCAAAAATATGGAAAGACATGTCACCCAGCACTTTGAGAAACGATTAGGCATTAGCTTAACGAGATATGAAATCTTGTACAAATTACTTGAAATGGGCTTGCTTTCTCAAATCGGTTTACAACAAGAGATGAAGATTGATCAAGCTGCAATTACAAGACATTTAAAAATACTTGAGGGAAAAGGCTTTGTTACCCGCAATCGCAATGAGCAGAATAATCGTGAAGTGATTGTTCAGATTACAGAGGCAGGCAAGGACATTTTAAGGAACTGTGATGTAGATAAAAACCAATTTATCGCTGAATTGTTTGGCGGGTTTTCAGAGCAAGAGGTAAAGCAACTGCAGATTTTAGTGAAAAAGCTTGATCATAACGTAGAAAAATTAACATAAGTCATGACATTTTTTCTTTTGATGGCGGGAGCCGTCGTGAACACGATCCAATGTGTGTTTATAGGCGGCGTCGTTTTTGTAGGCTTTGTTTTTTACCTTGTCCATTTTAATTTTGTATGCGATCATTACCTATTGGAGCGTACGTATTGGAGAAGTACATTCTATTAAATTCATGGAGGCAGAGATGAACCAAGTACATATGGATCAATTGAATCAGTGGCATGAAGATGATGAACACCAGCGAATTGTGGACGCACTGTTAGCCATACCCGAGAACGAGCGGGATTATGAAACGATAAGTCGACTGGCCCGAGCTTATAATAACTTGGAACTCTATGAAGAAGCGCTCCATCATTTTGATAGCATAGCTGAAGCGGGTCAGCACGATCCGCTGTGGCACTACCGGGTAGGTTTTGCTCTCTATCATGTAAACCGCTATGTGGATGCAGTTCAGGAACTGCGTATTGCTGATCAATTAGAACCTGGTGATGAGGATATTGAATACTTAATGCAGTTAAGTGTACAAAGAGCGGAGAAGCAACAAAGACAAGAACGCCGAATTGCAGCTAAGAAAGAAGCAGCCTTGAAAGCGAGTGGATCGGAAGTAGTAGAGCCTTTTTCGGATATGTCTCTTGATGATTTTTGGGAAGATAGCGAGTATGCGAGAGAAGCATATCAATCCGAGCCTCCTACGGCTGAGCTGATTGCCTCAATCGAGGAAGAATTGGGATATAAGCTCCCCTCCTCTTATATCGCACTGATGAAGCAGCGCAATGGTGGGGTTCCGAAGAACACCTGCTTCCCGACTGAGGACCCTACTTCTTGGGCTGAGGATCATATCGCAATCTCAGGAATTATGGGTATCGGCCGTGAGAAGAGCTATTCACTCGGCGGGGATCTCGGCAGCCAGTTCATGATTGAGGATTGGGGTTACCCTGACATTGGCGTCGTGATTTGTGATTGTCCATCAGCAGGCCATGATGTGGTCATGCTGGACTACCGAGCCTGCGGAAGAGATGGCGAACCGGAAGTAATTCATGTCGATCAGGAGGACGATTATGAAGTTACGTTCCTGGCCGATAATTTCGAAGCGTTTATTAGAGGTCTAGTAAGCGCAGAGGAGTATGATACTTCTGAGGAGGATAAGCTAGAAGATCTTCATAGGGTAGCTCATGGCAAATTTTCTCCGTTGCTGGAGGAGCTATGCGCTAACATCATCGAAGTGGATCAGATTGAGCAGAGAATCCGGCGTATCTGTACACGCATTGTTGAGGAGAAGGGTCATTTTTCCTTTCATGCGGATGAGCGTTCGTATTTGATGTACGATGTGCAGTTTTGGTTATATACAAAGTCATATCCAGAGACCAGCCGCGAGCAGTACCTGGGTATCTATGAGAAAATGATCGCCTTCGGCGGCGAGTTCGGTCAAGGCGGCTACGCCCCATCCTTTATTTCGGATTGGCTGGATCGCCGTAAGAAGGAAGGACGGATCGTACAGGTGAATGGACACCTTCGGTTTACGGAACAGTCGATTGAGGAACTGGTTCAGCAGCTGCAAGAAGCCTAACAAGACCGAGCAAGCATCATGCAACCAATCAGAAGAGCCCACGTTCGGACGAGGGCTCTTCTTCTTTTTTAGTAATGGGAGATTCGCTATACAGCAGGGACAAGAATATTTCCTTCTGTCAGAAAAAGATAAAGGACTATTTCAATTCAAAAGCATCGTCAAAAAACGATTTGAAATTGGGATACAAAAATCTCATCGACGCTTTCAGTTGATCGCGCCCTGTCTTTTCTTCATCAAAATCAAATAATATTTCATGGTCAATCTCATAGATTGCATAGTGCTCCTCATCCGGACCAGTAAGATCCATGCATAATATGTGACCATACTCGGAGTCCCAGGCGAATGGAAGGTAACCCCACTTGCACAGTAGTGGATTATACATATCTTGAATGCGGCGTAACGGCTCATCGACCGGTTGTGCTGGCACGATGTCGAAATAGTGATGATAGGTTGAAATGAATGCTTGATACCATTCCGGAAAGTCCAGCCCGAATTCTTTTTCCAGCGCACAAATGTCGCCATCAGTTACGGTAGAAGGAACTAATCTCCATATCGACCACTCCTCATTAGAGTCGGTTGCCTTCATTTCACCCGGAACATCTGGTCCCATCCATCTACCAAATCCATCCTCCGTTACTTGGTCATATCGGCGATAATAAGCTTCAAATCCTTTTTTGATGTAGTCCCGTTTATCCAAAAAACATAGCCTCCTTATATCATAAAGGGTTCTGGACTAGGAATATGTATTCCCATCTGCTCCACGTAGTATCGATGTGCTTTTTCCGCGATTTGATCCGGGTCTTCCCAAAATTGCTTATCCAACTTATCTAGTCTCTCTATCTCTTCCTCAGTAAGGAACTGCGGAATATCCCAGAGCTCTGTAAGGCGCTTATCTCCTGACAAACGTTCGATACAGGCATATTCGGATTGTATGATGTCGAGTGCATAAACCGCTCCAATCGCTTGTAACGCTCGAATTGCATGGTGATATGCCGCTTCTCCCCAATTGCAGAAAAACTGAATAAACCCGCCGTTATATAGGTCAACTTCCAGCAGCCACAAGGCAGTGATCTCTTGTTCCTCTGGGGTCATGGCATCCCAGCCTGAATCATTTTTTTTATCAACAAAGGCTATTGCATAATCGAACCATATGTTGCAGATATCCGTCTTATCCATTTGCTTTCCCCCTCTTTTTAATGTGTGGATCTTCATAAATTAGAACATCATTTATACGCTTCTGTTATATACGAAACGTCGCTGCTTTCCTGTTTATTTATTAGGTTAATATTCTATAGAGTTAACAGTGCGAGAGCGCAAGTAGTTGCTCCAGCTTTTCTTTTAGCGGCGACTCTGCTTTTCGTGCCGCTCCCTCCAGCTTCTTCACGCTTCCAAAGATTCGGCACACAACCATCTCACATTGATAATTCTCTTTGTCTTGCAATGCCTCGATAAGCGCATCGGCAAGCACAGGACGGTCGATTGTCAAATTTTTGACCTTCGTCCCCTCGTCAATGCCTCCCAGCAACATGGATACGATCACCGGCATATGCTCTGCCTTGACGCCATGCGCCTCGATAAATGCCTGCGTATAGCCGTCCTGCACCATTTGGTGTTCCGTATCAACCATGCCCATATAACGGGATACCAATGGGAAATAATCCTCACTGTATAAGCCAAGACCTAGTACGGCATAAGTGCCCGGCATAGCCGATTTCTCGCTCGGCTCCACATCGCTGTACCATGCGAACTCCTCCATTGCCGTATCCGCATATTCTGCAACCTTGGGAAACAACGCCGGATAGCTGAGTGCATTGGCAAAAAAACGATGAAGCTTGGACTTCGCCAGCTTTTTATACGGAAGCACGAGCTTTTGGCTGCTTTTCAGCTTAAGGTTGTATTCTCTGGGAAAATCCTGCCGCAACAGATCAATGATATAATCGAGCGCTTCTCCGTATGCTGCCTCCTCTTCAGATAGAATCCGGATGTCGATCGTTTTCGTCACGTCATTGTTGTGGGCCTCTATTTTCACTCCCCGATAGGTGCTCACAAATTTACCGCTGCCTATTTTCAAATAATCTGCTGCCCGCTTTGAACCCAATTGTGCCGCAAGTCCCAGATATTTCAGCCGATTATCCGGCTCAGTGAAGCCAATCTGTACGGCAGCATAAATAAAGAACTCCAATTCTCCAGCATCTACGTGAGAAGGAATCGCTTCTTCCTTCAACACCCATTCGTTTCGATAATAACCGGTTTGGTTAAAATGCTGCGGTAAAAAATGATTCTCCGCCCAACGTTTGAAGGAATACGTATATCGGCTGGTCCATTCTTTTTTGCGTTCCTGGTTCTCCTTCAGCTTGTCATTGAGTCGTCGGATCAATGGCTCGATTTCTTCTACTTCCTGCTTCATTAAATCTGGATTGACCAAATGCTTGGCAAAAAAGAAATAGTCATCCTTTGCTGGTTGCGCCGGTGGATCTGATAAAACCTTGGTTTGAATAAATTGCTCCAGTGTCTGTTTCAGTTGATTTAGCTTTGGCTCATTCATAAACTGTTGTTTACAAGATAACTTTGAATTTTCCCATTCAAAATCCAATACAACCTCAAACTTGTAATCAAAGAAACGCGCACCCAACTCCTCAGAGAGGAACAGTTGCTCTGCTCTTTCGCATAAGGCAGGAAAGAACTCCTCAGTGAGAAGTTCATTGGTCAACTCTGTTATGTAGGCGCCAGCTTCCACTTTATACGAGCTGTCGCTCCAAGATAATGGCTCGTAGATATCGATATGGATGCTCCCATTTGCCCATGTAAACTTGCCTTTTCTCCACGCCACTTGCAGGTAATTGTAGACTCCAGCCTGTAAACTTCTTTTATCCTTAAACTCGCTTATCCTTTTGCTTTCTTTTGCGTAAATCGAAGTGATTTCCTCCCACACATCATTCAGAAAAGCTTCTACAGCGTGATTCAATGGTGTCTCCTCCTGATTAAAAAGTGAATATGCTTTCACCGGCTACTCAGTTGAGCTCTGATCCCTGAGCGTGGATCAACTCTGCTGATATAATGTAGCCGTCATCCTATCCTCTGTACAAATAAACATATAGAAAATGCCTTCACCATACTGGTCGAAATCAGCCCAGTCCAGCTGACCGATAAACCGCATTCTTTGGGCGCAGCAAGGGCAATGCGGATAGTCTGCATCCTGCACCCAGCTTGGGTGGCCTCCGATTTGCGAATCTTGCTGTGTTAATGTCCAAGTCGCAGCATAGTACGGAGAGTGCGGCTCGGATGATAGAGTAAGCTTAATTTCTTCAACCGTAACGCTGCTGTCCTCGTCATCCCAGTTAGGCAAATAATCGGGCTTCTGATTAAACCGACTCCAGATCGGTTCTCCCTGTTGATCGAGCTCCATGTAAATGGTGTTGAAGCCTCCGCAGAGCTCGCATGTTGCCACTTGCAGGCGTTTCGTAGGCATACCGAGATACGCCAAGGATGGATGAGTGGTGTCCGCGTCCATCAAGACAGTGAGCTTCCTCTCACACCATGGACAATTGGAGTTGCTCGTCTTTAGGAAGTGCGCAGCAGACGTTTTTGCTCCTGAAGGTATCGGCTGTTCATCCGTTGACCGAATCGCATAGCATAGCTCACTAATCAATTCGCGTCTTTCCCCATTCGATGCAAGCTCCCAGCCCGCCTCCAGTGCATACACGTCAGGATTGACGAACAACTGCTCCACCCACTTCGGCGGATTCAGCCACCATTGCTCAAATTGTCTCACAACCTCTGCGTCACCGATCCAGCTCAGTATGAGCAGTAGATGATTACGGTTGTCGACGTCCCATTCTACTTGCTGCAGGAGGTGATCCCGGATTTCGGACGGCGCATCCTTAAATAAGATCGAGGGATAATACATATCACGCTCTATAAGCTTGGGCAGAACTTCTGAGATATTATCGTTTCGGTAACATACGAGGGATAGTAGAATTTGTTCCGCTTCGTCCTCATTCCCTGCATCCAGTAGCTCCACCGCATACTTCAGCATTTGCTCCGCCTCTGCAGCCGTTAAGGATACATAGATGTGTTCCTTGCTATGCGGGTAATCGACATATTGAATTAGCGGGTTATACGTTCTTTGTGCATGCATAACCTTCAAAATGTCTACCGGGTTCGTTAAGCCTTCATACAAATTCACTGTTTTACGATGCTGCTCAATATACGCTTGCTGTTCCTGACGTACCTGTTCCTGTTGGCAGGGCATGCAGATACCGCCTGTTTTAGCCGCCGTAGTCGGCAGGATCGTCGAGCTGCAGCCTTCCGTTTTGCATGGAATTCGTTCTGCCATAGCTGAGTACCCTCCATCTGATGTTTCTTTTATTTATCGATCACGAATCGATTCATTTCGGAAACTGCCCTTTAAGATAGGAACTCCAGAGTTTACTAACAAATGCATTGGCGAGCTTGCTATCGAAGGCCTTAGCAATGAGACCGAGGTCGTCAGACACATAACTAGCCAGCTCGGAATTTTGCGTGAGCCGAAACGTTTGCTTGAATGCATATTCTCTAATATCTCGAATTGTCGCACTTTCAGTGGGGTCTTTCTTATGTATGGTTTCGTAGCTAGAGTTCCATGCCGCATCGAATGCAGTTGATTCTCTAGCGTCTAATTGTGCGTCCCAGTCCCCTTCTTTTTCGAAAACACGTTCGAAGAAACCGTCGGCACGAATCATAGTTGAGATCTCATTTGGTGTTATCACAGCAACCTCGCCTCTTTCAACTCTATTTGTCTCTCGTTTTAACGCATTAGCATACCACTACTGTTCATGAGCCAATGAGCAATTTGTACTCTGAGAAGATTGCGGAATATCCGAGCCTATATAGCTCGAAATAAGGTGCGAACGGGTCGCCCTTAAGTCCGTAGCGATGCCACTGCAAATAATAAGATATCCAATAATCGCAGGCAATCGAGTAATAGGCCTCATCCAGTATTTCAATCGGTGCATCGTAATCCTTGTGCTCACTGACAACTTCAAACAGCGCCTCATAAACATCAGGATCGTGAGATTGGCGGATCTTGTCTATCTTCCCATGCGGCAGCAGCTGAACTTCTTTGATTCTAGATAGGTATGCTGCTGCATCTGCCGCACCCTCAATTTGTTCAAACTCTTGAAGCAGCTCCTTCAGCCCTTTAATAAGCTGCTCGCCATGTCCTCTCAGCACCACTTCAGGCACATCTGCAACTTTACTGTTAAAATAGCCTGGAACTGTGTCTCCGCCAAAATCCGCGGGATCGAGGATGTCATACATCTGTACAATCCGCTGTAAATAGGCCTCTCCATCTTGCAACGGTTCAAAGGTAGCCTCCACCCCTTTACCGCTCGGCATATACATTTGAAAATATCCATACAGCTCATTATCTTCGATGACCGCATCATCGGATTCTACATCTTCATCCATGAGCT
Organism: Paenibacillus sp. MER 180; assembly: GCF_023713665.1. Taxonomy (NCBI): domain Bacteria; kingdom Bacillati; phylum Bacillota; class Bacilli; order Caryophanales; family Paenibacillaceae; genus Paenibacillus; species Paenibacillus sp. MER 180. Next base: position 40,006 of record NZ_JAMAVT010000021.1, read on the forward strand.
GGAGTAAATATCTCGCGTATGATTGTTTATCCATTAGCACCTTCCCCATGTCGCTAATCAGTAGGATCAATCCCTTCATCTTCATACTACAGATAAAAAAATCAGGAAATCGGAGTCCTATGTTCCATTGATAGATCAAGTAGAAGGAAAGGATTCCATTCCTGATTATGGATAGTATACGGGGTAAGGAAGTTAGCAATCAACCTTACAGCCCACTAGTATTTAGGGAAAGATACCTTAGTCCTACTTGTTTGCGTCTTTGTTCCTTATAAATGTTGATGCGGTCATTAGATCAAAAGACACATCCACTTCTGTTATATAAAATAAATCTACAACAAACACTTGACCTTAGGTCAGACCTAAGGTGTATCGTTGAGTTATTCCAAGTTTCCCCCCCCTAGGAGTGGACGTGATGAAAAGTGAAATTACAATTAGCGAGTTAGCGAAGCTGATGAATGTGTCTGTTCATCAAATCCGGTATTTTGAAGAGAAAGGCGTACTTCAACCGAGCTACATAGATAACAACCAGTATCGCATGTACGACATGGAGCAAGTATACCAGCTGGCGCAAATTCTGCTGCTTCGCAAGCTGGAGGTGCCTGTCTCGTCCATTAAGGAATGCATGACCTCTTATTCTGGAGCTCAATACCGACAGCTGCTTCATTCATCCCTGCGAGATATCGAAGCGGAAATGCAGCGTCTTAGGGAACTCCAACAGTTTATCCAAAAGGTGCTGCACGAACAGCAGAACGTAATAAACTCGACCAGCACATACCAAATCAAGCAGCGAGAACCTAGGTATTTCACACGGTGGATCGAGATGTATCCCCAGACAAAGCTAACTGCCAAACAATTGGTGGAGCAGCAGAAATCTATTCCGAACTTATTTGAGATGGATATTCACTACATCGATGATGGTTCTAGTCTGAGCACCTTATGTCTGGAGACGCAAGCCCCTGGCGATTTTTCTGTGCCGGAGGGAGATTACCTGGCGATGCAGTGCGCCATTCAAGAAGTCGATGAGCTTGATCAAGTTGTAGAACAGTTCTATGAATATGCTTCTGGGCAATCTTATGTTGTATTGGGGCCCTTGATTGTCATTGAGAAATCGTATTTGTCACTGTTCAGCAACAACAAGCTTCACTACGAACTACAAACGTTAATAGAGCCGGTTGCCAAATCTGAAGGAGGCTATGATCATGTCTGTGGCGCGGATAACGATTGAACCGATGCAGCCCAAGTACAATGCCGACGTTGGCCGATTGCTCGTCCACGGGTTTCACGGGAAATTCCAACACCTTGCGAACTTGAGTGAGGAGAATCTTGCGCTTTTTTTCGAGAAGATGCTGGATTCCTTTCCTGCTGAACCGGCAAGCTTGAGGGTTGTCGCGCTGCAAGCGGGTGAAGTGATCGGCACTTTATCGATCAAATGGAGTGCGAATGCAGAAGTTCAACAGGCAACAAGCAATCTTCCTTCGTGGAAGGATTATCATTTCATTGGAAAATGGGCATTTCTTAAACTGGTAATCGGATTGTCCCTACTAGAGCATAAGCCGTTAGCTAAGGAATGTTATATTGCTGACGTGGCTGTCCACCCCGATCATCGAAGCAAGGGAATTGGAAGATTGCTGTTGGAATGGGCGCAGCAGTTTGCGCTAGCAGAACCAAGTCTGAGCATACTAAGCTTGCATGTCGCAGGTACGAATCCACGGGCAAAACAGCTGTATGAGCAGTTATCCTTCTCTACCCATATACAAGAATATAGTACTCTGCGTCACTTCTTCTTCAATGAAGGAAAATGGCATTATATGACCCGAAAATTGAAATCATAGAGGGCTTTTCACAAGGAGAAAATAAGATGAAAAAGAAGATAGCGATATCCTTACTATTGATAGTTCTGATTTTTGGCGGTGCTGGACTGTATATTTTGAATCAACACAACTTTGACATGGATGAACAAGCTGTTCAAATCCAGACGCCTCAAGGCAAATTAACAGGCAGCTTCGTACTGCCTAAGAAATATACAAACAAGCTGGGACTTGTGTTGTTCATTCATGGGGACGGCCCTATTGACGCTACGCACGAGGACGGCTACAAGCCGCTATGGGAGCGGCTTGCTTCCCTTGGGTATGCTTCTTTGTCTCTTAACAAAAGAGGCATTAACGGTTCGGAAGGCAATTGGGAGCATCAAAGCATTGATGACCGTGTGGAAGAAGCCCGTCAGGCGATTGCTTGGGCTAAAAAACAGCCGATGATCGACGAGAAGCAGATCGGGGTGTGGGGGGCTAGTCAAGCGGGCTGGGTCATTCCGAAGCTTGCCAAGCAGGAGCCGCTTGCATTTAGCCTCCTACTCTCCCCTGCAATCAACTGGATCAGTCAAGGTGAATACAATACACGCAGTGAAATGCTGGCTGCAGGAAAATCGGAAGCAGAAATTCAAGACAGACTTGCCTATAACCGACAAGTACGACAGTTGTTAGAGAAACATGCGTCCTATGAAGAGTATGTCAAAATCGCACGTGAAAATAGCTTGATGTCGAGAGACAGATGGATATTTGCCGGCAAAAATTTGATGTCGGATGCCACGGAAGATCTTCACAACTTCAACTCGCCTGTATTGTTAATTCTAGGTCAAGAGGATATAAATGTTGATGTGAAGGATACGGAGCGGGTCTATCGAGACATCGTAAAGCCAGGGTTGATGACCGTAGCAGTCTTCCCTGATGCAGATCACTCGATGCTCAGCAAGCAGACGGTGAACTCGAATCTACGAGCAACGCTCATTAGTCTGTTCGCACCCAGACAAATTACGATTCCGGGCTATATGGATGCGATTGAGCAGTTTCTGAGGAAACTTCCTAAATAACATCATACCCAGATATAGATAGATGGGGCGGGGTTATTCCCGACCCTATTCGTTTTTTATTGACCTTTACGCAAGAATTGCTCGATTCGAGCATTAATATCATTTCTCAATATCCAGTCTGGCCAAACATCACCAAGTACAGTAATGATAATGGTATATTTGCAAATATCACTCTCGAATATATTTGGGATTCAACAACAACAGATAACCAGGTGAGAGCATTTGCTGCCTTTAGTGGTGGGGTTGGTAGTGAAGCAAGTTCAGTATCGCTTGACGTTAGTCTTACTGTATTTGCAGATAATGCTCATGTTGCACGTCTCGATGTCTACGATCTCTCAGGCCAGAATCCCGCTTTTAACACAACACTCACTCCTCCCGTATTGACTGACGGCAGTATGGATGCCAATACAGGATTGGTTGAAATTCTACCTTATAATTGGCAGAACATTCGCATTTATAACATATCCAGTGATCCGCTGCCAGCAGGAGGAATATACGGGATTCTTCCGCTTCGTTCACTGTCGTGAACTACTAGGGTCCTAATCCGCCTGTCACGCCTGGTAACCCAGCTGGTCTTATGTTCTACGCCAATATCAATTTTTTCAATTAGATATGATTGTGGTATAGCCAGCCCCTCCACTGTCTTCCGACTTATATTAAGGAGTTCGTTCAGCAATCTGGAGGGGGACTCCTGGAGCTTCCCGTCTTTCAAGTCGGCTAATATCGGCTTACCCTTCCTCCTCCACTGGACTGCATATTCCTTTAAACGGTACGCACCAACTTGTATCCGGACACAAACCTGGATTTTCTTCACAAAGTAAGCTCGCGTAATAAGGATTCTTTTTACTGAGATTTTTAAAATAACAGACAATCTCGTGATTACGATTGGCCAAACTATTCAACTGAAATGAGACCGGATACTTCGTCTTCACATGCTCATAGGTTAAATCGTCCTTCGTAAACGGAGGCGGATACGATCGTTCCGGCAAGGTTGAAATAATGTCATGAATATTGACAATGCGAATGCTGTTCTTAACCGTTAGATCGAATTTTGATGCAAACGCAGGGCTTGCGACACGTGGGCTTCCGTACGTATATACAATAGGTCTCGTAAAGGGAGTGTTAACTGCAATATCATAAGCAGCCAGTACGGCTAAGGCTCCTCCTAAACTATGGCCTGTCACGAACAGTGTTTTCGATGTAGAAAGCTTGCTAAGTTCTCTAATCAACGCTTCCCTTGCTGAATGATAGATACATGTGAATCCGCGATGAGTACGTCCAGATTCGGGGACAAAAGGATACGGAATCTGATATAAATCTTGATCCGACTCGTTGTCCTTAAATGTTCGGGTTCCTCTGAAGACGACAATGATTCGATGACTGGATTGCGCAATATAACCGAACACTTCCTCCTCCGGCTCTTCAACGCCAGCAAGAGCACGAATGATCAATGATACGGAAAATCCCTTGGGGAGTACAAATGGTTCTTGTGCAAATAGTTGATAGGCCTGATGGATCATGGTTGATAGCAAGATGGCGTCTTCTGCGTCAAAATGGTGTTCTAATTTGGATTCTTTCATTAGGCAGCTCCCTTTTCTCATCAAATCTTCATCCTCTAGCATGTTCCCCCAAACGGAACACATATATCGGGATTGGGGCAAAAACCGGGATTGTTGCTGCATAACATATCGGCGAAAACAGGGTCTTTCTCGCTGAGAGATGTAAAGTAACATGCAATGCTGTCATTTCGAGTAACCGTATTCAGTTGAAAGGCAAGCGGGTACTTAGTTTTGACATGCTGATATCGTATCCCCTGCTTCGTAAAAGGAGGCGGATAATGCTGAGCAGGAAACGTAGGAAATGAATCATGAATATTCACAATCCTAACTTTATTTCTAATCACATTGTTGAATTGGTTAGCGAAGCGCGGGTCTCCAATACGAGGGCTCCCGTACGTATATACAACAGGATTTTTAAACTTGGTGTTGACCGCAATATCCAGCGCGGCTAGCGTGGCCAGAGCCCCACCGTAGTTGTGGCCGGTAATATATAGTTGCTTTGTGGCTGAGAGCTTATTCAACTCATGAATTAATTTAGTTCTTGTTGAGCGATATATACATGTAAATCCACGTGAGGTATTCCCGGCATTAGGAACGTAGGGATACTGTACCTGTAATATGTCATAGGCGGCTAACAGATCTTCTGGATAGGCCGCATATCCTCTGAACGCGATAATAATTTGATCTGGGGACTCTGCAATAAAACCAAATACGATTTTAGTAGGATTCTCAACATTTGCAAGTGCACGAATCGTATAGATAAGCTTATACTCCGATGGCAAGACAAGTGTTCCTTCTAAGTACAATGGATACGTCTGATAGCACATAGCAGCAAGCAAGATTGCAGTCTTGCTATGAAAAGATGACCCCATATCAATGATTCTCCTCTTATATCCAAGTCGATCAATTTTTATGATGAACTTAATTATTAATGGGGTTAATGAACTTGATTCTCCCCTATTCTGAGTATATGCCCAGCTGATTGATATGGTGTTCTTCGTATATATGCCTGTTGGACCATACGACACTACCCTACAAGTTTTTGTATACGCCACTGGTACCCTGTCGTGCATGCAAATGTATGCTTTTGGTTTGGAGCGCATTTCCAATTATATACTCTCCTGCTTCGACATTTGACGGGCTCTCCTTTTTTATTTATCACTTTCGCCATACGTCTGTGAGGCCTGAGAAAATATGCTGAGTCCGCAAGTAGGTGAAATGGTGAAAATGCACATAGTTATGCTGCCAGAAACAAACTAATTGCCACAGAAAACATATAATGATATATTCTTAATGCATAGTAATTTATGGGTATAAATTTGATGTTGTCACATGCACTACCCGCTTCTGCTCGGGTACTCCTGCCAAGTTACGTATCCATTTGAGACCTACCCTATGATCAACGATTGAACGAACTGTCCGCGTTCACTATAACGCAACTCGATTCCGAAATCCCTCACATTAACACCAAATCACCCAACGACAAGAATCAGCTACTGCTACTTCATGATGCCACTCCCATTTCTCTAAAATACGTCTTCCACGATTCGGCAGTATCATATGCATTTCTTTTCTATCACCTGGTCAACAGATCTATTCGTTATGCGAGGAACTGATATAAGCTCCTATGAGAGTTTATATATAATCAGCCTATGAAGGAGGTGTCATTTGATTATTTCAGCGGTTATACATTGCCAATAAAATGAATGAAATGGAGGAAATTCTTGATGTCTACTTTATGTTCATCTGGAGCAAAACGGTTTAACTTTCTTTTTGCTGTCGGCACCGTGCTCGTGCTTCTCTTCGCGATGTCCCTCATACTCGGGGATAAGGCATTCGCACACGGTAACGTGACCAATAGCCGTGCAGGTCTTTGTGCAGACGGCGTTAATAAGAACTGTGGTCTGATTATTTATGAACCTTATAGTTTGGAAGCACATAAGGGATTCCCGGCGGGAGGCCCTGCCGATGGGAAAATTGCGAGTGCTAATGGAGCATTTGCGCCTCTTGACGAGCAATCCGCGACGCGTTGGACTAAGGTTAACATAAGCCCGGGACCGACGACATTTAATTGGAAAATTAAAGTGCCGCACGCAACGACAAGCTGGAAATATTACATCACAAAGCAAAATTGGAATCCTAATGCACCGCTTACTCGCGACTCCTTCGATTTAACTCCTTTCTGCAACGTGCCTTACAACGGTAAATTGCCTGGCAACACATACTCCGACACTTGCAACGTTCCGAGCCGAACTGGCTATCAAGTTATTCTTGCGGTTTGGGAAATTTCCGATACCTTGAATGCCTTCTATAATGTAATTGACGTTAATTTTGGTGGGAACGTTGATAATGTAGCTCCGACTGCCCCAACCGGTGCAGCGGCATCCAATATTGGGGCGACAAACGCAACTATCACTTGGGGTGCTTCCACAGACAACGTTGGCGTAACCGGCTACCAGATCTTTAACGGATCCAACCAAATCGCAACGACAAACGGAGCGTTAACTGCCAACTTGACAGGTTTAACTTCGAATACTTCGTATACGATTACGGTAAAAGCTGTTGATGCCGCCGGAAATCTATCTTCAGCAAGCAATGCGGTAACCTTCACGACGCTTCCTGTGACGGGTCCGGATACAGTAGCTCCTACAGCGCCAAGCAGCCTTCATGTTATGGGCAGCTCGACTTCCACAACGGTTCCATTAATGTGGAACGCTTCTACGGATAATGTCGGAGTTACGGGCTATCAAGTATTTCAAGGCACGACGTTGATTGCGACTGTCTCAGGTTCAACGGTGGAATACCTTGTTACGGGTCTGACGGCAAACACTTCGTATTCCTTTACCGTTAAAGCGATTGATGCTGCTGGCAACGTATCGTTAGCAAGCAACGTTCTAAACGTCACTACACCGTCCGCCCCTACTACATATCCGTCTTGGAGCGCAACGACCGTGTATGTAGCCGGTAATAAAGTAACGCATAACGGTGTGAATTATGAAGCAAAATGGTGGACGCAAGGCGAAACGCCAGGCTCTTCAGGCGCTGATGTGTGGAAAGTAATCCCTTAGAATCGGCGCGCTATCAATTAGCTATGCATATAGCCGATAGCATCTCAATCGAGTTGCTGTCGGCTATTTTTGGGTTGTTCGGGATCTTATATATTCTCCTGCTTCAACGCATCGATAATGTTCTCCTTCTTTACCTTGGCACTGGAATATAACATGGCCGAACCGACGATGACAAATACGGCGGCAATTACAAAGAGAATACTCATCCAAGGAAGAGAAAATTCGTAACTAAATCGACGCGACGATGACATATGAATGAGATACATGACGACGAAGCTTAGAGGAAGGCCGAACAAGAGCGATTTCATTCCATAAAAAATGCTCTCGTAGTTCATCATTTTCGTAAAGCCTTTAGGCGTCATTCCAACGGATTTCAGCATCGCGAATTCCCGCTTCCGAAGCGATATGCTCGTCGAGATCGTATTGAAGATGTTTGCGATAGAGATGGCTGAAATCAATATGATAAAGCCGTACGAGAATACGGACATGACCAAAATTCTTCGTTCTTCTGTGACTCTGGACTGGTATTCATTCAAAAAGAACAGATTAGAATCTCTGATTTCTTCAATCTCTTGCTGAGTCTTCAAAGGATCTTTGCTTTTTACATATAAATGAGACGAAACGAATTCCTTTCTCTTTACGTCAATGAGTCGTTCGAAGACGCGTTTGGATACGATAATATCTAACCTCCCTAATCTATCTGAACGCATTCCCATTGGCAATTGATCCGTCATTGTAGCGATGGTTACCTCTTTGGATTCTGTTTCTTTATTTGTTTCTTCATCTATATAGCTCAACCGGAAACTCTGACCGATTTTGGCATTAATAGCCTTCGTTTGCACAAATTTATTGGTCGCCTCGTCCTCATAATGAAGCGTATCCACCACGATCGCGGCGGGATGATCCGGATTCATCAGCTGTTCGACATTTGCGCCAACCGCTTTGGCATAGGCTTGTAGGCTCGAATCATTCATGGCATTAATCATTATGTCATAAAGGTACTTTCCTTCCTTCAGTACGCTCCTATCCTTCTTGACCGCTTCTTGCAGCTCATCGGCGATGGCAGCTTCCTCGATCCAGGCGTTGACCATGTGGCTTTCAGTCACATTGTATTCGCTCACATCATCAAGGGATACAATCGATTGAACCGTCGAATCGTCTAATCGTTTTCCATTGCTGTACCAGAGTTGAATGTCGTAATTAACACCTTCCTGTGAGAGTACTAGGGATTGCTTTAGATTGGCGGTATAAAATGACACCGTTAAAAATAGGAGTATGCTGATAACGAGTGAAAATACGGTGGCATGGTATCTTCGCTTATTTCGTTTTATATTTTTTAATCCTATTTCAGCTTCGATGCCGAATAGCTTGCGCATGAGCTTCGACGTTCTCACGGCTCTCCTTGTAAGCTTCACATCGTCAGTTTGGCGAATTGCGTCAATAGCAGAGATTTTGGAAGCTTTAATTGCCGGGACAAATGTCGAAATGAAAATCGTCAATATCGAAACAACACAGGCAATCAGGAGCGACATTGGCGTAATGATGAGTGTTAATTTTTCTGTAGTCTCAAGTGCCCCTTGAATGATGGGATTAATGAACAAGAAGGTTATCCCTATCCCAGCAAGACCGCACAGGATCCCGATAGGTATGCTGATTACTCCGATGATGACACCTTCTAAGAACACCGAATTCCGCTTCTGCCGCTTGGTAGCCCCGACGCTTGCTAGCATTCCTAGATGACGGGAACGCTCCGAGACGGAAATTGCAAATGCATTGTAAATCAACGAAACCGAACCGATCATAATGACCGCTATGATGATGAACATTAAGGAGAACATCATGCTGTTCGAGGCGGCGCTTTTCGACATGCCATAATAGTGAAGCAAATCGTAATTGTATTGGACGGAATCGATGTTGTTGCTTTTCGCCAGCTGTTCAGCATGATCGAATAAGGATTGATTAACGGTTTTCAGGACAACTGCCGCATTGACACGATCCGTTGCCTTTATAGTGGTTTCATCAATATAGCTTATGATGGTATAACCAGGGGACCATGCTGGTTCCATGACAGGACGTTTGATGAAGCCTACCACCGTGTATTCCTTATTCGTAATTTTCTGCAAGGATTCAGTCAATTTTCCATCTTCGCGACTCAATGAACTCGTTTGATCCAACGGTTGATCGCTGCCCTTCTCGAATCGTTCGCCGATTGACAAGGTTAAGTGATCGCCAATTTCATAGTTGACCTTTGCGTTCTTCACTATGGCTTCCGAAATCACGACCTCCTTGTCCGTTTGAGGAAGTCGTCCCTTGCTCAACTGAATAGGAAAATGTGTGAAACCCTGTGCATTATACGCCTGGATAAACAAATAGGGCTTACTTGAATTCTCCGCCCCTATTAACGGCGCATATCCGATGTCTTTGGTGATCGTGACGACTTTGGTTGCATCATCGTTCTGTATTGCTGCAAGCTGTTCTTTGCTTAAACCTTTATAAAGGACATGCCACTCCCCACTATCTGCGATGGTTTGCCTTTTCATGAGATCCAAGAAAGAAAAGCCAAGCGTTGCTGTAGCCGTCACCATGGCAACCGAAATGATGACGCCTATGATCGTAACCAGCGTGCGCCTTTTATTTTGCTTCAAATGTCTGATCGTGAGTGTATTGACGATGTTCATGGACGGATCACCTCGTCCTTGGCAATCCTTCCGTCTTCAATGGAAATGATCCTATCGGCCTGCAAGGCGATTCGTTCGTCGTGTGTAATTACGATCAGCGTCTGTTGATAGGTTTTATTTAACATCTTTAACAAGTCAACAATCTCACTGCTATTTTTGCTGTCTAAATTCCCTGTCGGCTCATCTGCAAGCATAATCGCAGGATTGCTAATGAGCGCTCTGCCAATCGAGACCCTTTGCTGCTGTCCGCCAGATAGCTGATTAGGCAGATGGTTTAGCCGATGCTGCAAATTCAATGTCCCTACAAGGACCTCCAATTGTTTTTTATCTACCTTTTGTTTATCCAACAAAAGCGGCAGCGTCATATTCTCTTCCACGGTCAGGACGGGAATGAGATTGAAGAACTGATAAATCAGCCCGATTTGTCTCCGGCGAAAGATGGCCAGCTGCGTTTCGTCCAAGGCATACATGTCTGTATCCTCAACGAACACTTTGCCGCTTGTCGGCCGATCCACACCCCCCAGCATATGTAGAAGTGTCGATTTCCCCGACCCAGAGGGCCCAATAATCGCGACGAATTCCCCTTTTCGCACGGAAAAAGATACATCATCAAGTGCTGTTACTGCTGATTCACCTTTCCCATATTGTTTAGACAGATGTTCAATTCGTAAAATTTCCATGTGTTAACCTCCATAGCTTTGCTGATGGATATCATTTTATCTGTCCAACATGACTCTCCAGTGACTGTGAAAGTGACGATTTAGTCACTTTCGGTTAAATGACTTGCTTATACAATTTAATCCGAAACTCGGTTCCCTTTCCGCCGTCACTCCTCACATCGATCACTCCGCCCTGACTTGCGATAATACTGTGAGCCATGGCCAGACCGATGCCGATACTCCCCTCGCTAGCATGCTTCCCTTTATAAAATCGTTTGAAAATGTAAGGCAAATCTTCTTTTGGTATGCCCTTGCCGTTGTCGGCAATGACAATTTCCGTAAATAGCGCATTTTCTGTAAATGAAATGGCGATTGCTCCGCCTTCCTGCGTATGCTCGACGCCATTTTTCAAAATATTGATGAGCGCTTCACTTGTCCAATTGAAATCACCTATAAATGAGACGTTGTCATCTCCATTGATCGAAACTGTCTGTTCCTTAATATCCATCGGTATCAGGACAGGCTCAAGCGCCTGCTGGATAAGCTGTTTAACCAATACTGGCTCTTTTTTGAATGGAATTGTTTTGGCATCTATTTTCGAGAGCTTTAGGAGAGATGACACAAGCCAATCGATTCGCTCCAGTTGAATTCGAATGTTGTGGGTGAATTCCATTCTTTTGACTGGCGGCAGATCAGCGCTGCTTAACAAATCGGCCATTACCGTCATGGAAGTAAGCGGCGTCTTGAGCTGATGCGAGATATCCGAAATGGCGTCCGTCAATTGCATTTTGTCCCGCTGCAGCAGTGAGCGCTGCTCGGATAGCATTAGTGTCACTTTGTATATATCGTTCTTCAAAATGCTGAGCTCGCCTTCTTGGTTATCGCGTACGTCGAGCGAATCATTGCCGCTGCTGATTTCGCGCAAATAAATTGAAAGTTTCTCAAGTTCTCGATATCTCCATCTCGTAAATGCCAAGCAGCTACCTATAAGCAGAAGCGACAAGATAACAACAAGTGCCAATGCAGCAGGCGATATAAAAGCAGCGACGGCGATCGCTGCTGCACTGATTGTGACCATAACTGTCAATAGGATTTGTATTTCTCGATTGCGGAGCATCTAATCACCCACCTTGTAGCCGAATCCACGGATCGTTTTAATCATTGCCGGATGCTGCGGATCATCCTCCAGCTTTTCACGCAGCCTCTTGATATACACAGTTAGCGTATTATCGTTTACGAATTCGCCGGCAACATCCCAAATCTGCTCCAACAGCTGATTTCTCGTGAGAACCTGCCCAATATGATTGGCAAAGATCAGCAGCAAGCGGTATTCTAATGCGGTCAATAGGATTTCAACCCGATCCTTGTACACTTTGCCTTCCAGCGTATTGATACGCACATTCCCGATATCAATGATTGTTTTTGCCTGCGATGGTTTATGGTATCTCCGCAACACCGACTTGATCCGTGACAGAAGTTCGCGAACTCGAAAAGGCTTCGTAATATAATCATCGGCCCCCATATCCAGACCCATGACGACGTTGACCTCATCGTCAATCGCGGTTAAGAAGATAACCGGAATATCTTGCCGCTCCTTCACCATTTTACACAGTTCATACCCGCTTCCATCTGGAAGCGACAAATCGAACAGACATAACGCAAATTGATCAATGTTTTCAGTGAGCATTTTCTTAGCTGATGCGACATCATGGCACAACAGGGTATCAAATTGATCCTGCTGCAGTGAATATTCCAATCCGGACGCGATCGTTTTATCGTCTTCTACAACTAATATCTTCATCACTAGTTCCCCTACTCTAAGACTGAATTCATTCTTTCTTCCTCGTGTCGACATTATATACTCTATCATTTTCTGATGGGAAGAGGTTTTATGCGTAATCAACATTATTTATCATACATTATAAAAATATATATTATTTATGACATAAAAAACCAAATTGCGACAAAATCATCGATATACATTTTTTGTATCATAAACTAGAATAAGGGTTGTGAATAATGGGAAACCATTTCATGGTTTACATTCTATTTACTGAGAATTAAAGATTTCCGTCGTCGCACAAGTCCCTTTCATTTTCACAAAGGAGGATAATCAATGAACGAATCCGAATCTGCGCTTATTCAGGCAGTAAGAGATGTCCGCGAGAACCATGTACATGGCGTAACGCTCATTACAGGAGATCGGCAAGAACGGTTTCACAGTTACAAGCAAGTCTTTGATAATGCCCTTATGTATTTGCATACCTTGCAAGCTCACGGCATTCGTGCTGGCGACGAGCTTGTATTTCAATTGAACGATGACGAATCGGAGCACTTTATTTTTTTGTTCTGGGCCTGCATACTAGGCGGAATCATTGCCGTACCCGTCTCGGTTGGCAGCAATGCGGAGCACAAAAACAAGTTTTTTAAAATCTGGGATACACTCCAAAACCCTTACCTTGCAACTTCGCCGCCTGTAATGGAAAGATTGCGCGCGCACGTCTCCGATAACCGACAAACATTGCACGACATGGACATGATAGCCGATAAGACTGTGTATCTGGAAGCGTTGGAGTGTTCCCTCCCCGCCCACGGAACGATGCATCAAGGTTCGTCCCGTACGATTGCTTTCATTCAGTTCTCTTCCGGTTCAACGGGCAATCCAAAAGGAGTCATTGTGACGCATGAAAATGTATACTCCAACACGCGTGCGATCAATAATCGGTTCGAAACGAGGGATGACGACTCCTTTTTGTCATGGATGCCGTTAACTCATGACATGGGGCTGATCTCCTTCCATATCACCCCGCTCATCAAAGGCGTAAATCAATACATCATGCCGACATCCGTGTTTATACGCAGACCGACGCTTTGGTTCAAAAAAATAAACGACCACAATATTACCATCACTTCTTCCCCTAATTTCGGCTACAAATACTTTCTGAAAATGTTCAAGCCTGAGATTGCCGCCGATTGGGATTTATCTAGACTTCGAATTATTGTAAATGGTGCCGAACCCATATCATCAGAGCTTTGCAATGAGTTTTTGGATAAGATGGCGCCATATGGATTGCAGCGGACAAGCATAAGGCCAGCTTATGGCCTAGCCGAGGCAACTGTTGCCGTCTCCCTCACTGATGGCAAAACTGAGTTTGCGCCGATTCACCTGGATCGCAGCTTATTAAACATTGGCCAAGAGATTGCCATTTCGGACAGATCCACTGAACATACTCTTACCTTTGTCGAAGTTGGACATGCAATTGATGACTGTGCGATCCGAATCTGCGACGATCATGATCGCATTCTGCCGGATAAGGTAATCGGCCATATTCAAATACAAGGAAAAAATGTAACTGCTGGTTATTACAATAACCGAGAGACTACTGCCGACATGTTCACGGCGGATCAATGGGTCAGAACGGGAGATTTAGGTTTTTTCATCGATGGAAATCTAGTTATGACAGGGCGTTACAAAGACATGATTATTGTGAACGGCCAGAATATTTATCCGCATGATATTGAACGGACAGCGGAAGAAGTCGAGGGCGTTGAATTAGGGAAGATCGCTGCCTGCGGCGTATACAACAAGGAGAGAGGTGAGGATGATATCGTCGTATTTGTCGTCAGCAAAAAAAATGATGCTCACTTCGCCTCGCTCTCCGAAAGCTTGGTAGACCATTTGTTCCAGCGCGGAGGCTGGAAAATCGCAAAGGCAATACCGATTCGTCAAATGCCGAAAACGACAAGCGGTAAAGTGCAAAGGTACAAGTTGGCACAGAATTATGCCGCTTCGCAGGCGAAGGAAAGCGACAACATCAGTCCTGCCCCTGTTTCCACGGAGCGAAAATCTTCAACCCTAGAAATGATCATGTCCTATTTGCATCATCATTGCAATGCCAAGACCAATCTGAACGAACATGAATCCTTTGTCAGATTCGGCCTGGATTCGTTAGAGGCGGTCAGAATGATCGATCATGTTGCCGACCGGTTGGGTATGACGCTGTCCCCTGCCTTAATCTGGGACTATCCGACGCCAAATAAGCTTGCGCAATACCTAGACTCTATCGCAAGCCAACCTTCCGTCCAAGAGCCTGATGCAGATCGCGGATCGATTGATGATTCAATCGCTATCGTCGGCATGGAAGGGAAATTTCCTGGGGCGGACGGCATCGCGGCATATTGGGAACTTTTGAAGGGCGGAAAAAACGCGATTTCCGATATGGACGACAAAAGGAAAGCGCTATGCGGAATAAATCCGAATTTTCATATGTTCGGCGGATTTCTGGAAGGCATCGAACTATTCGACAGTGAATTCTTCGCCATCTCCCCTAGAGAGGCGGCAAGCATGGATCCCCAACAACGGCTGTTGCTGGAGGTGACATGGAGAGCATTCGAAAATGCCAACATCAACCCCGCTCATCTTAAGGGCAGCGCAACAGGTGTATTTATAGGGGCCAGCGCAACCGATTATATCTATTTGCCAAAACCAAGCAAAACGAATGAGTCCGAGCCGTATCAAGTGTCAGGTGGTGCGCTGAGCATAATCGCCAATCGTATTTCGTATTTTTATGATTTTCGAGGTCCAAGCATGTGTATCGATTCTGCTTGTTCGTCGTCATTAGTGGCCATTCATTATGCAAGCCAAAGCCTACTGAACGGGGAATGCGATGCGGCAGTAGCCGGAGGGGTAAATTTATTGCTTTCCGCCAGCATCACGGAAGGATTGCAGGAAGCCAAAATGCTGTCTGAGGACGGAACATGCAAGACATTCGACGAAAGAGCCAACGGTTATGTCCGCGGAGAAGGCTGCGGGGTCGTTATCTTGAAGCGTTTAAAGGATGCGATTGCGGATGGTGACCGGATTCATGCTGTCATTAAAGGAACGGCCGTTAATCAAGACGGTCGCAGCAACGGCTTAACCGCGCCTAACGGGATCGCGCAAAGACAAGTGATACGCAAAGCAATGGAGCAGGCGCAGCTGAAGCCTGCAGACATCGGCTATGTAGAGGCCCATGGCACCGGTACGCCTTTGGGAGATCCTATTGAAGCTGAGGCAATTAAAGAGATTTATGGTTGTCCGTCGGCAGGATTCAACGATTACGACATCTGCTATCTTGGTTCCGTCAAAACGAATATCGGACATCTCGAAGCGGCTGCCGGCATTGCCGGACTTATCAAAACGGTACTGGCGATTCAACACGGCGAAATCCCTGCCCATTTACACATGACCAGGCTAAATCGATACATTAGTCTCGATCGATCCCGCCTCCGCATCCCTGTTGAGACGGAAAGCTGGATCAAACCTGTAAAAGCAGCCGGGGTAAGCTCGTTCGGATTTGGCGGAACGAATGCCCACGTTATTGTGCAGGAGGCACCCGCCCGTGACGTTAAGCGAGCTAACAATGCCATGGAATCGAGAGCGCATCTGTTGACATTATCATCCCCTACCGCGGACGGATTAGTTAGAATCGCTTCCACGTACGATTCCTATTTACAGCATGCATCCTCGGAGCAATTAGGAGCCATATGCGGAACGGCCAATACCCGCCGAACGGCATTCCTACACAGGGCATCATTCGTTGGCGGCTCACTTGAAGAGATACATGAAAAAGTCCGGAGCTTCTCCGCGCGCGGGGTGGACGACATTGCAGGCAGTCTCGTCCACTCTCCAAAAATCGTTTTTATGTTTACGGGACAAGGAAGCCAATATGTTAATATGACCCGCGACTTGTATGCAAGCTCAGAAGTGTTTCGCAAGAACATGAATCGATGTGCCGATTTAGTAAAGGAGCGTTTGGATCATTCTATCCTGGATGTCATTTATGATGTAGAAAATAATTCTGCGTCAGCTCTCCTTCACCGTACAGACTACACGCAGTGCGCTCTTTTCGCGATCGAGTACTCTCTAGCACAAGTATGGCTATCGCTTGGAATCGAACCTGCTGCGGTTGTCGGACATAGCGTGGGCGAATATGTGGCGGCATGCATTGCAGGGGTATTTTCTCTTGATGATGCTTTGGCCGTAGTTGCCGAGCGAGGAAAGCTCATGACACAAAAGTGCGATCCTGGAGCAATGGCGGCAGTCATGGGAGATATGGATGAACTGGTAAGCGTGCTTCACGCCCATTCGAACGTAGAAATCTCCGCCATTAATAGCAGCAATAACTTTGTCATTGCAGGCGCCCCGGATGATGTGGCTGAAGCTACGAACCACCTGCAGCGGGCAGGCGTTCATTCCGTACCGCTTGAGGTAAACTATGGATTTCATTCGCAATTAGTCGAGCCAATGCTGCAAGACTATTACGATATCATAAAACGATTAAAATTCAATCCTCCCCAAATTCCGCTTGTCTCTAACGTAACCGGCGATTTCATCGGGTCAATTACCGCCGAGTATTGGATCAGGCATACGCGGGAAGCTGTTCGGTTCAAAGACTCTTTATATACGTTGGTAAATGACGGGTGCAATATCTTTCTGGAAATCGGTGCTCATGCCGTACTGTCCCGGATTGGACAGCGAGAATTCAATGATGGTTCCTATAAATGGATTCCTTCTCTCCTAAAAGGAAGGGATGATGAATATTCGCTGCTCGAAGCTGTAGGCAATCTGTACGTCGCCGGCGGACAAGTCCAGTTTGAGGCACTCTACCAATTGGACACTCATGAATGCGCGCAATTGCCGAACTATCCGTTTGCTTATACAAAATGCTGGCAAGGCGGTCATATGAATCCGGAATCGCCAAAGGAGGAAAAGTTGGTGAAAACAACCCAAGATAGCAATATCAGAACTTCTATTATGATGGAGATCAAGGGAATATTCGCCCAGTTGCTGAATCAAGACGTGGCAAGAATCGATGAGAACCTGCCTTTATTGGAAATGGGCGCTGACTCGCTCATTTTGATGGACGTGATTCAAAAAGTAAAGAATAAATACGGAGTAACCTTTTCGGCGCGCGATTTTTTCACCGAAATCACGAGCATTTCCAAGCTATGCGCATCCATCGAATCGGTTATGCCGCATGAAGAACCGCCAGCGCTGACCGAAGAGCTGCCGAGCCCGTCGTCAGCCGTTGATTCGCCGTCCCCGGCACTCTCCAATTCGACAGCCGTCAATCAACCATCCCTAGCACTCTCCAATTCGATGCGCAACGAATCGGGGCTGCTTGGTTTCATGAGCGAACAACTGGCTTCCATGGAACGTGTCATCCAACATCAATTATCCTTCATCCACAATCAACCACTGAATGGAACGGCTGTTCATTCTAGTACAACGGCAATCAACCATTCGCAGAATGGATCGACTGTTCATCCAAGTACAATGGCGATCCGACCGGAATCCCCTGCCGCGCCTTCACTGCCGACAATCTCTGAAAAAGCCTGGGTTCCCTATCAAAGATGGCAGGATCAGAAAGAAGAAAGCGTAACTGGTATGCAAGAACAATATGCCAGAGCGCTCGTGGCACGATTGGCCGATAAAACAAAAAAATCGAAAGAGTGGATAGCCAAGCATCGCCCCGCGTTCGCCGATTATCGCGGTGCATCTGGTTTCCGGTTTTCCACGAAAGAAGTTCATTATTTGCCCGTTGTCGATCATGCAAAAGGTTCGCGTTTTTGGGATAAGGACGGAAATGAATATATCGATTTAACGATGGGCTTCGGCGTGAATTTTTTCGGTCACGCGCCTGAGTTTATTGACGAAGCTATTAAAGCAGAGCTTCAAAACGGCTATGCTCTAGGCCCGCAATCCGGCGTCGCAGGGGAAGTAGCCGACCTCATTCACCAGATTACCGGCATGGACAGAAGCACCTTCTGCAATTCAGGGACGGAAGCGGTAATGGCTGCCCTGAGGCTTGCGCGCGCCGTAACCGGCAAGAATAAGATTGCCATGTTCGCAGGGTCATATCACGGCACGTATGACGGCGTACTGGCCAGCATGTTCAATCGTCCCGGTTCAAACGGAGCTTCGCCAATGGCGCCAGGCATTCCTGCCGGGATTACGGAAGACGTCATGATTCTCGATTATAATAATCCGAAATCGCTGGAGATTATACGATCCATGTCGGGTGAGCTGGCAGCAGTACTGGTCGAGCCTGTACAAAGCCGTCGTCCTGACCTCGTTCCTATCGCATTTTTGGAAGAGCTTCGTGAAATTACGCGGAGCAACAATACGGCGCTGATATTTGATGAAGTGATTACCGGCTTCAGAGTTCATCCTGCCGGGTTCCAGGGCATATCCGGGATTCGACCGGATATGTGCGTTTACGGGAAAATCCTTGGCGGAGGCATGCACATTGGAGTAGTGGCCGGCAGCGCGAAGTTCTTGGATGCCGTGGATGGAGGGCAATGGAATTTTGGTGACCGCTCTTACCCGCAAGCTGAAACAACCATAATCGCAGGCACGTTCTGCAAGCATCCTATTACGATGGCCTGCACGCATGCCGTTCTGCTTCATCTGTTGGAGTTCGGCCCGGAATTGCAAGAGAACGTCAATGCCAAGACAGCCTATTTGGTGCGCGAATTGAACGACTTTTTCGAATCCGCGAATATCCCTATGAAGATGGTTCACTTCGGCTCCCTCTTCCGGTTCGTCTATCAAGTGAACATGGATCTATTCTTCTATGGCCTGCTGGATAAGGGCGTGTATATCTGGGAAGGACGCAACTGCTTCCTGTCGACAGAGCATTCCGACGAAGACATCCGTAAGTTGATTGGAATAATCAAGGATACGATGACAGAGCTTATTGACGCCCAAATGTTTCCGGGTGCACGCATTCCGGCTGGACAGCAGACTTCCGATAAGGAACTTATCCCCGTATCCGAGGATCAGAGGGAGTTATGGGTGCTTTCGCAGCTAGGCGATCAGGCAGCCATCGCATGCAATGAAACCGTAGTGCTTTCCCTTAAAGGCACGCTCCGCCATTCATTATTAACAGAGGCAATGAACAGTGTTGTGGCGCGGCACGATTCCTTGCGGGTGACATTCGATCATCAAGGCAATATGATACCGATTCGGGGGACGGTTCGCATCGATATGCCGATGCTGGATTTGAGCTCCGCAACGGATTCGAGTCCGGAATCTGCTGCAATAGAATGGATTCGCGATGCGACGGAGCGCCCTCTTGCATCAGGGAGCTTATATCGCTGCACGCTGCTCAAATTAACGACCGACAGGCATTACCTCGTATTTACTGCAAGTCACGTTCTCGTAGACGGATACGCTATTGGAATTATTCTTGAAGAAATGTTCGCCGCCTATTCCTCATTGTTGAAAGGCATGCCCATTCATTTGCCGGAGCCTTTGCAATTAAGAAGCTACATGGACTGGAAGGCGGAGCTGGAATCCAATGAGGAGCGTCAAGCCAATAACCTGTATTGGTTGAACAAAACATGCAGCAATACGACCCTGGATTTGCCGTTCGATATGAGGCGTCCGCACAAAAAAACCTATAATGGCGACATTGTTCGGCATATGGTCGATCCTACACTTGCTGAACGAGTGAACCGCTTTTCACAGCGCAATAAGGTCACTCCTTTCGTTACATTTTTAAGTGCCTATGCCCTGCTTCTCAATCGTTTGACGCATCAGACGGAGCTGACCGTCGGGGTGCCTTTTGCCCAGCGCTCTCTGCCTGACGGCTCGAGCTATGTTGGGTATGCGATCACATTATTGCCGATATCCATCGAAATGGATGAGCACGCGGAGTTTACGCGTTTGCTAAGCCAGGTGAAGACTTCTGTTTTGGAGGCCCAGGAGCACGGCGAGTTTTCATTCAGCAGCGTATTTCGAAATCCCGATGCCTCTCATCGTCTATCGCCACTTGAAGTCGTTTTTAACTATGAGCGAAGAGTCAATATCTCGGATGCTGGCAATATTGAAGTCGATACCATCCCTACTCCGATTACAGCAACGAAATATGAGCTCAGTTTCAATGTCATGGAATTCAACCGAAATATTGTTTTGGATCTGACTTATAATTCGGATCTGTTCCGGAAAGATACGATCGAACGCTTTTTAACCTATTACGAAAATATTTTGCAGGCCATTATTGAACCGTCTGCCGAAAAAGCGCCAATCGCCTTGCTTCCTCTCCTTAACGATGCAGACCGGGAACGTTTGCTTTTTGCTGGAGAGCCAGCGAATCTCCTGCGCGATCATCGCTGCCTTCATGAAGTGCTTGAGGCGCAGGCCCGGCACAAACCCGATGCCGTCGCCGCCGTATATGATCATCAACAACTGACCTACAGTGAACTAAATGAGCGAGCCAATCGTCTTGCGCGATATTTGCTTACATTGGGGGCAGGTCCCGGCGTGCTGGCAGCGATATTGGTCGAGCGTTCCCTGGACATGCTCGTCGGCATCCTCGGCGTGCTCAAAGCGGGCGCTGCTTATGTGCCGATTGACCCCGCGTACCCTGCGGAACGCATCCGTTATGTGATGGAAGACGCGGCTCCGGCCATTCTCCTTACCCAGTCTCATCTCTTGCGCTCCTTGCCGCAGCATGAGCTTGCAACGGTGTGTCTGGATGAAGAGCGGGATACGATAGAGAAGCTAGCCGGCGAAGATTTGAACGTGGAGCTGCCTTCCACCAATCTTGCTTACGTGATTTACACCTCCGGTTCCACCGGGAAGCCGAAGGGCGTAATGATCTCGCATGAGAATGTCGTCCGGCTGTTTACGTCTACCGAATCCATTTTCGGTTTTCATGAAGACGATGTTTGGGCCCTGTTTCACTCCTATTCCTTCGACTTTTCCGTATGGGAAATGTGGGGCGCCTGGTTCTATGGTGGGCGGTTAGTGGTTGTGCCCCATCTGACGAGTCGCTCGCCGGAGAACCTGTATCACTTGCTGGAAGAGCACAAGGTTACCGTCCTCAACCAGACGCCGTCGGCATTTCGGCCATTGGCTCAATATGAGGAATCACAAGACTCGTCAAAATTAAGCCTGCGTTATATTAATTTTGGCGGAGAGATGCTGGATTTTCAGTCATTAAAGCCTTGGATCGATCGACACGGAGATCGTTCACCTCAATTTATCAATATGTACGGAATCACGGAAACGACGGTAGTTTCTACTTACCGCCGAATAACCGCTGAGGATATCGGGCAGGACACGGGAAGCTTGATCGGAATTCCATTTCCGGACACGAAGGTGTATGTCCTTAACCGTCATATGCAGCCCGTTCCTCCTGGTGTGACTGGCGAAATGTACGTAGGAGGCCCCGGAGTCGCTAAAGGGTATTTGAACCGGGCCGAATTAAATAGCGAGCGCTTCGTGCTCGATCCGTTCGCTAATGAACCTGATGCACGCATGTACAAAAGCGGCGACCTGGCCCGCATTCGGCATAACGGCGAACTCGAATATGTAGAACGTGCGGATCATCAGGTGAAAATACGGGGATATCGCATCGAATTGGGGGAAATCGAGGCTGCGCTGAAGGAACATCCGTCTGTAAGGGAAGCTCTCGTTATTGCGGACGTTGATCCACATGGAGACAAGCGTCTGATTGCCTACGTGGAAACGGATCAATCGGGCGATATTATGCCGGTGCTGCGAGCGCATCTCGAAAGCAGGCTTCCAGATTACATGATCCCGTCCCTCTTTATGTGGCTGCAATCGATGCCTCTTACGAATAACGGGAAAATCGATCGCGATTCGCTTCCGAAGCCTGGTTACGAAAGAACGGATCTGCAGCCGATCTATGTGGCGCCGCGCAATCCGGCCGAAATGAAAATGGCCGCCATCTGGGAAGATGTTCTCGGAGTAAAAGAAGTGGGCGTGGAGGATAACTTTTTCGAGCTTGGCGGCCATTCTTTGCTCGCTACCCGGCTTCTCTCCCGCATTCGGGAAGCGTTCCAAGCAGAGCTCCCTTTACATGCCCTGTTCGATGCGCCGACTGTTGCGGCTTTAACCGCCAAGCTTGAAGACATGGGAATGACGGAAATGGAATTGGAAACGGAAATGGATCCCGTTCTCCTATCCGAACTGCTGACCGAGCTGGAAAACTTGCCAGAAGAAGAACGAGAAGCTGTTATGCGCGAACTGCCCCATAAGGAGGATGCATGGGTATGACGGATTTGCGGGATCGTTTGGCCTCGTTAACTCCCGAGCAGCAAAGAATGTTGGCAGCCCGGCTTGCCAAGGACAAGGCACCTCGCAAACCGCCCATAAAGCCGCAGTCAAGGAAGCTGGCGGGATCCGTTATGTCATTTGCTCAACAACGATTATGGCTGCTTCATCAGCTTGAACCGGGCATGAATCATTATCATATTCCGTTAGCGTTCGAATGTATCGGGGAGTTGGACATAACGGCCATACAGCGGGCGTGGATCGAAGTCATCCGCCGCCACGAATCATTGAGAACGCGTTTTTCAACGATGAAAAATGCGCCAGTACAAATCATTGAGCCGATCGACACCGTTCAACCAATGAAAGAAATCGATTTGTTCGCAGATGAACGCGTCGAGGACAAATACCTGGAAGCTCGCCGCATCATCGATGAAGAGGCAGCCAAGCCGTTCGACTTGGAGCATGGTCATCCGTGCCGGAGCTTGCTCATCAAAACCGGCAAACAGGAGAATTTTCTCCTGTTTGCCTTCCATCATATCGTGTTTGATGGTTGGTCTGTGGGCGTATTTCAACAGGAGCTGCTGACGCTCTATTCCTGTTATTCGCAGGGAAAGCCGTCTCCCCTGCCCGATCTCCCCTTCCAGTATGCGGATTATGCGATCTGGCAGCGCAAATGGTTGTCGGAAGAAGAATTGGATAAGCAACTGCAATATTGGCTGGACACCCTGAATCATGCTCCTTCGGCATTAGAGCTGCCCACGGATCGTCCCCGATCCGCTACGCAAACTTTCCGGGGCGATGCCGCTCAATTGTGCATACCGGAAGCCGTAGCGCAACCGCTCCTGCAATTGAGCCGCCGAGAAGGCTCGACATTGTTCATGACCTTACTGGCAGCTTTTCAAGCTTTGCTGCATCGCTATTCGGGACAGCATGACTTTTGCATTGGCACTCCGATAGCCAATCGCGGAATGTCGGAAATAGAAGGATTGATCGGCTTTTTTGTAAATACGCTCGTGATCAGAAGCGATCTGTCCACTAACCCGACGTTCCGCGAGCTGATGCAGCAAACCAAGAAACAGGTCCTTAACGCATATGAGCATCAGGATCTTCCGTTCGATCAACTGGTGCAGGCACTGCAACCTGAGCGCGTAACGAGCCATAGTCCGTTATTTCAAGTCACCTTCGCGATGAGTGACGATTCGTTTCAGCATATGGTGCAATCGGACGGTCTGCAGGTAAAGCTATTTCCGATTGTCAACAAGACGTCAAAATATGACTTGTCCCTGGTGATGAGCCATGTCAGGGATCACGGAATCATTGCCGAGCTGGAGTACAACACGGATCTTTTCGATTCACAGACCGTGGAGAGGATGCTGGAGCATCTCCAACATCTATTGGAGAGCATCGTGCTCAATCCCGACTTGTCCTTGAGCAGTCTGGAGATTATGGGCGAATGCGAGCGGCAGCTTCTGCTATCGGCATGGAATCAGACAGGAGCCGCAGATTTGGGAAATATGTGCATCCATGAAATTGTGGAGAAACAAGCTTCCTTATTCCCAGATGCAATTGCGGTGACATTCGGGATCGAGCAGTTCACCTATCGGGAGGTCAACATTCGCGCGAATCGGATGGCCCGCCATCTACAGCGGCTCGGTATTGGTCCAGAAGTATTGGTAGGCTTGCTGGCTGACCGTTCAGCCGAGCAAATTATCGGATTGCTCGCAATATTAAAATCCGGCGGGGCTTATGTACCGATCGATCCGGCGTACCCCGACGAACGGATCGCTTATATGATCGAAGATGCCCAAATTCATGTGCTGTTGACTCAAAAGCGGCATGCAGAGCGGGTTCGGCACACGAATTTGACCGTTCTTCCGTTGGACGGAATCGGCGCCAATCCGCAAGATGGCGATGAATCGGCTCCCGACAGCGGCACTGCGCCCAGCAATTTAGCCTATGTCATCTACACTTCCGGTTCGACAGGCCGACCTAAGGGAGTCGAAATCGAGCATCATAGCTTGCTCAATTTAGTGTCCTGGCATCAGAATGTGTATCGCATATCCAGCTGCGATCGGGCGACATGGCTGGCAGGCCCCGCTTTTGACGCTTCCGTCTGGGAGCTGTGGCCTTATTTGGCCAGCGGCGCCTCCATTCATATTCCAGACGAGGATACCCGCTTGGATCCGGATCGCCTGCGCGATTGGCTCGTGAATGAGCGCATTACCGTCAGCTTTTTGCCCACGCCGCTGGCTGAGGCGGTTATCTCTCTGACCTGGCCTGACGAGTGCTCTCTGCGGTGCATGCTTACTGGGGGGGACAGACTGCGTTATTTTCCGCCGGAGACGTTGCCGTTTGCCCTGTTCAATCATTATGGGCCGAGCGAAGGAACAGTTGTCTCCACAGCATGCCGCGTGCCTGTGAAATCACGGTCTTCCGCGGAGCTTACAGCACCGACGATTGGACGACCGATCGCCAATATGAGAATTTATTTGCTGGATCGGCATCGCCATCCCGTTCCAGTCGGCGTTGTTGGCGAATTATACATTGCTGGCCGCGGCCTGGCTCGCGGTTATCTGAGAAGGCCCGAGCTTACAGCTGAGCGGTTCGCGTTCGTTCCTTCCCTTGCAGGGGAACGATTGTATCGAACTGGCGATCTTGCCCGTTATTTACCGGACGGATCCATTGAATTTATGGGCCGCGCCGACGATCAGATAAAAATAAGGGGATATCGCATTGAACCCGGCGAAATCGAGGCGGCGCTTACGCTACATCCGGCTGTTGAGCAGGCGATCGTTTCCGTAAAGGAGCCTGGGCCGGAAGACAAGCGGCTGGTTGCATACGTGATCCCAGCCGATATCACTCACGGATTGGTTATAAGCGAGCTTCGGCTGCATGTGCAGGCCCGGCTTCCGAATTATATGGTTCCTGCCGCCTTCGTCGTTATGGAGGCTCTCCCATTGACGCCTAATGGTAAAGTGGATCGCAATGCATTGCCGTCGCCGAATTTTACGGACAAGGAGGAAGAATATGTGCCTCCCCGAACGCCAACCGAAAAGAAGTTGGCTGACATTTGGTCGCAGGTGCTCGGCATTGAACTCGTCAGCATCCATGATAATTATTTCAGCTTAGGCGGCGACTCCATTTTAAGCACTCAAATTACAAGCAAAGTACGTCAATTGGGTCTGGAAATGAAGCCGAAATATCTGTTTCAATATCAATCGATCGCGGAGCTGGCTCCCGTGTTAGAAGCTCTGAAGCCGCCCGAGCCAAGTGAAATCGGGCAGCAAGAAGTGACGGGCTCGCTGCCGCTTACACCGATTCAGCGCTGGTTATTCGAGGAGATGTCCGTTCCCGAGCATTTCAATCAGTCCATGATTTTGTCCGTGAATTCCCAAATAAGCTATGAAATCCTGCAGAGAGCGATTGCCCATCTCGTGGCACATCATGATGCGCTGCGTCTCCAATTTACGATGGGCCGATCAGGTTGGGAACAGGCATATGCCGCTTATACGGACGAATCGCCTCTGAAGCGCATTGATCTTCGCGATCAGCCTGCAAACCTGCAGGCAGATGCTTTTGCGGCCGCGATCACAGAGACTCAAACCGGCTTCGACTTAAGCGAAGGCATGCTGCTGCGATCCATCTATTTTGACTATGGCGCCGCACAGACAGATAAGCTGGCATTGGTAATTCATCATTTGGCGATAGATGGTGTTTCATGGCGCATTTTGCTTGATGATCTAAACACGGCTTGTCAGCAATTAGTAGACCGTGAAGCCATATGCCTACCGTCGAAAACTGCTTCATATCGCGATTGGGCGCACAGCCTTGCTGCCTACTCCGCCACGGATCAACTGCGGGCAGAGCTGGAATACTGGTTACATCAAGTCAGTCCTCCCCCTCCCCTAATTCCGCTCGACTTCCCAGACGGAGCCAATACGACGGCCTCTTTGGCAGTTGCGGAATCGAATTTGTCTTCTGAAGAAACGCGGATTCTGCTGCAGGAGGCTCCATCAGCATTCGGCGCGCAAATTGACGCTATTCTGTTGGCCGCACTCGGCCGCGCTGTCTCTGGATGGTCGGGAGAAAGGAAATTGTATGTCCATATGGAGGGGCACGGCAGAGAAGAATTATTCACTGACCTTGATATCTCGCGTACAGTAGGATGGTTTACGAACATGTATCCAGTCATGCTCGAAGTGACAGATAGCGCGGATATATACGCGGACATCCAGGGGGTAAAAGAGCGACTGAAGCGTATTCCAAATCGCGGAATCGGTTATGGCTTACTGCGTTATATGACCGAAGATGACGATATTGCGAATCAGCTTCGCAATCTTCCACGACCAATGATGAGCTTTAATTACTTGGGGCAATTCAATACTGATTGGAATAAGGAAAAGGGGGCTCTATTCACGCTGGTTGCGGATACGGCAGGACAGGATCTTGCGCCTGATTCCGAACGGGCCCATTATGTCGACGCGGCGGCAATGGTGACGTCAGGCCGTCTGCACATAAGTTTGTCATACAGCGAAAATGTGCATCGTAAGCAAACGATCGAAAATTTGGCTCAAAGGTTCGAAGAAGAGCTTCGAATCATGATCGGATTATGCCAGCAATCAAAATCCCATACCTCTGTTAACGGACGGAAGATGAACGATGTGAGCGGTCTTGATACAAGCAGCAAATGGTTCGTTCGCAATAAGGTAAATCAGAAAGACGCAATACGGCTGTTTTGTTTGCCTTATGCGGGAGGGAACGCATCTATTTTCCGCGCATGGCATGACTATTTGCCAGCGTTCGCGGAGGTTTGCGCAGTTCAATATCCAGGCAGAGGCGCGCGATTGCGCGAACCTGCCTACACAAGCATGTCACCGCTGCTGGAAGCAGTCGCACATGCGATGAGGCCCTTATTGGACAAGCCGTATATTCTGTTTGGTTACAGCATGGGAGCCTTATTGGCATATGAATTGTCGATCTTATTATCGAGGAGCTTGAATCGTCCTCCGCTAAAGCTTATTGTCGCGGGATTGAATGCTCCGTTTGTACAAAGTCCGGTATCGCCCATTCATAATTTGCCCGAGGAAGAATTCAGAAAAAGACTTCGGCTGAACGGGGGAATTCCAGAAGAGCTAATTGATGACGAGGAATTGCTGGAACTTCTGTCTCCTTCTCTGAGAGCCGACTTTTCGGTCTGCGAGACTTATGAATATACACAAGGCACCGTACCTTGTCCCATCGTTGCATTAGGAGGACAAGACGACGAATTTCTGTCCGAACAATCGCTGACATCCTGGCGCAGCTTGACCAATTCCGATTTTTCAAGCAAGCTGCTCCCGGGAGGGCACTTTTTCTTGCACTCTCATCCGGAGCAACTATTGTCGGCAATTCGAAAAGAAATCGAATGCGTCAATACCGGATCTATTTACGCAAGTAAAACATAAATTGTGGAACATGGGGAGTCTGCTGAATCTTTTTCAGCAGACTCCCCTTTTTATCCCGTTGGTTTATCACCTATAAAAATTGGAAGAAAGAAAAAGTCGTTTTCTGTCCCAAAGATAAGCAAACGACTTTTAACCTTCGGTATACGCCGTGCCACTGCATATATAAAGTATGTTGAATAAAAATCGTACATAAGATGAATTCTACACATGCGACATCCAATTTCTAGGTATTCAGGTCGAAGCCCAGAAATATTGATTTTAACAAACAACAGTTATTTGGAGGCTTGAAAATGATCTTATTCGTGACCCGCTCCATGATATTTCTTCTCCTCCTCACCTATTTTTCTGATAGCAGCATGATTGTCCATGCTGACTACAAGGCGCCATCTGCTGAAATGAACATAAGTGTACGGACAAGCCCCTCCGCAACATATGAACATAAAATAGTTTTGAAAAATAAGGAAGCCATTCGTTTATATCAGGATAGCAAGGAAGAACAAATAGAATATCGCCCTGTACTCTCCGACATTTATGTAACGATTACAAAAAATAATGGAACTAAGAATTTCCGTATGGATCAATCCGGTTCCTTATGGAACGAGGCTGAATCAACACGTCTTATCCTTACACCTAAAGCGACCAAGCAGTTACTGGTACATGCAAATTTTCTAAGAAAACATCATTATGGGACGATTGTTCCTTGGAGTGAAGCGAAAGCCTTGCTTCCTAGAAAAAGTACTTTCTCAATTATTGATTTGGAGAAAGGGTTGAAATTCCGTGTTCAGCGTCGTGCGGGAAGCAGGCATGCCGATGTGCAGCCGCTAACCAAAAAGGATACGAAGACGATGAAGCAGATGTATGATAATCATTGGAGCTGGAATCGGAAAGCGATAATCGTCGTTACTGATGACAATAGGAAAATCGCTGCTTCTATGAACGGGATGCCACATGGCGGCGATGGAATCCCAGACAATGGATTTTCCGGACACTTCTGCGTACACTTTCTTGGAAGCAGTACGCATCGATCCATGCATCCAGACTTATTGCATCAGGTGATGGTTTACACGGCGGCTGGAAAAAGAGAGGCGTTTTTACATAGCTTGTCGCCCGAGATGCTCTCGGAACTATTTATTGGAGCATTGTCTCAGCGAGATAATAATTTACTTATAGCAGTGTCTGAAGGTGCACATTCTGAAACGGTAAACTACTTTCTTAAGCAGATGGAGAACGGAACGACATATCGGATGATGAAAAGAAAAGAAATTCCCGATCCAGACAACAGGCATCGATTAACTACAGTCTTAGAACTACCTGTTTTCATGAAACAGAAGAACATGTCGGAAAAAAGCGTAGCCATTCGATTTGAATTTGCAAGGGAATCGGTTCTTTCTCCATGGAAAATAAGGAATGTGAGCCCCAGAAAGAAATGAAGAGAGCGAACTGCGCTCTCTTCAACTGTACTGATTTTTTTATGCAATCTAACCGTTCGATTTTAATACTAATTAACCATGTAAGCGGATCAGATCTATGCATATCAGATATTTCATTTGCTTAGTTCACCAGTTCGAGTGGCATGCTTTTTCCGTATGATACGAATCATACTTAGTATAATGAGTGATACAATAATGCTGCCGATTTGCATCATGCCGATAGCGAATAGACCGGTGAGTCCAGGTTCTGATTCTTGGTAGGTTAAGATTGGTGGCACTCTATATTGATTCGGCCAGATGACAAACCGCAAAATTTCTAAATATGTAAGGTGAAAACCAATTGACGCCCAGAGGCTTCCGGTCCATAAACGAAGTAACTGCAAGCCTATTCCAAAACAAAAAATGATAACGATATATGAGATGTCAAGCGATACTCCGGGTGTAAGTCCTACGAACGCTTGAATTAGGGCAACCGCTGTCGTGAGGCATACAAATAGCATTGTTTGAAGGAATACGGACAGCCAAGCTGGAAATCGATGCCGTAAGACGTCATACAGAAACCCTCTTAACCCTAGCTCTTCTGGCAAAGCTTCATAGAAAACGGCAAAACAAACATTGATGAGCAGCGCAGCAACCCACTGATCAGGGGTGTGCCATTTTTCTATGACAATCAACCCTTGAGAACTGGCAATAATGAGAGTCAATGCAGCCAAAGCAATTGCCAAGAGAGCCCCCGTAATAAAGTGATATCCCCTTTTCCAGGAATATACCGGCGTCTTGGGTTTCACACCAGTCATTCGATAGAGACGCTGATATAAATACAAAATAATAGGAACAATGAGCCCGCTCATTACAAGACCTTTAACCACATATTGAGCATACATTGATGGGCCGAACAACTGTACAGTAACATCACCGGAAGATGAAGCTAGAAACAGAGCACCGACTAATGTTGCCCATCCGGCGAACAATAAACCTAACCATTTCATATTCTGATTTTCTCTCTTTATCATTACATTACAGTCCTTTCATTCCTAACATAAGTCGATTTATTTTCTGAAAAAAATACTCTTAATCGCGCCTATTAGCGCGGGCAGCAGTAAGGTTACGATTAAAAATGCAGTAATGACATTATTTATCGGTAAGTTATACGGAGTGAACCATTCTGTAAAAAGTTTAGAGTTCAAAATTCTGCCCATGATCGTTCCTGGATTGATTTCTCTGTTCGGGTTCCATGAAAATCGATCACAGGCAATAAAATAGAGTTGCGCAACAAGAAATCCCACAAGGGGCATTACCCAGCCTTTTATTCGACTAGGACGACCTTTTTGAGTATGCATCCTGTCCTATCTCCCTTTTTCGTATATCTTTTGATCATGCAACAGTTACGAACTCTTATAATTCCTTTTTCGTAAACAGAGCTGCAGCTATAAAGTAGGAAGCAATGAACAGCAATAAGATGCCGATCAGGATCAAATACAAGATTGGGTTACTATGTAATCCGTGCTCGTTGATCATTTGCATAAATATTGCCGTAGGCTGTGCCAGTGCAATTAGGATTAATGTGAACACCCCTTGAATAATAGACGTTCCTTTCTTACTAAGCGTATAAAACAGCGGCAAATAAATGGAAGCAAGGGCTAGCGTGATGGCTGCTGGTCCTAGTATATCCATGACCGTTAATTCTGGTTTGTTAAATGCCGGGAATACAGTTGTAACGAACAAGTGAATGCCATAAGATGCTAGGACACTGACAAGGCTAATAATAATGCCCGTTATGTATTTCGCTTTTACGATATTTTTACGGCTAATCGGCAGCGTGACCAGAAAATTGTGGTTATGATTCTTTATATCGATCAGCGTAGCGTGACTAAGCGTAGCGAAAGCCGTATAAATACCCACAAGGTGAACAGAGGATGAATGCCTTGGTATAAAAACAACACTGAATACAACAAAATACATGAGAGGTGTCCACAGCGAGCTCTTCAAAGCGATGAAATCTTTCCGAAGCAAGTTAAGCATGTACGCGTCCCCCCTTGGTTGTGAAATACACGATGTCTTCTAATGATGGTTTGTTGAGAACCGCATAATTTCCGAATAAATGTTCAGCTTCCTG
This sequence comes from Paenibacillus sp. MER 180, assembly GCF_023713665.1. NCBI lineage: Bacteria > Bacillati > Bacillota > Bacilli > Caryophanales > Paenibacillaceae > Paenibacillus > Paenibacillus sp. MER 180. The sequence goes on from NZ_JAMAVT010000021.1 coordinate 71,893, forward strand.
CCGATTATCTACTAAGCCCTCAAAACCAACGGCTGTCTCACGAATTCCGATAAATTTTTTTCGAACATCGGAATCTAGCAGTTGGGAGTCACCTTTCACGATTACGTATCTATCGAGTACATCATCTTTCGCTTCATTGAATACGAGCTTTCCGCGATTGATGAAAGCAATGTAGTCGGCAATGCGATCCAAGTCTGTCGTGATATGAGTTGAGAAAATAATCGAATTTCGCTCGTTCTGCATCATGTCCGCAAGAATATCGAGCATTTCCCTTCTAAACACAGGATCTAGCCCGGAGGTTGGCTCATCCATGATGAGGAGCTCTGCCTCATGTGAAAAAGCAACGGCAAGGGCAAACTTCACTTTCATCCCCTTGGATAATTGTTCAATCTTCTTATTCGGGGACAGCTCGAACCGTTCCAGATAGTTGTTAAACTTCTGATCGTTCCATTTCTTATAGAAAGGCGCGATCACCTTCTTCATGTCACGAATCGTAAGGTGATCATAATAGAAGCAATCGTCTGACACGATGCCGATGCGCTGCTTGATGTCCACTTCTTGTGCAGGCATATCGCAGCCTAGTATCTTTACGCTCCCGGAGTCAGGGCGAATCATGCCGAGCATCATTTTGATTAAGGTGCTCTTCCCAACTCCATTCGGACCTATGAGCCCGGTAATGTAGCCCTGCTTCACATCCAAAGATACCTGATCAACTGTAAATTCAGGATATGTTTTCGTTAAATTACGTATTTCGATTACATTCATGGTGTGTGCTCCTCCTCGAACAATAGCTTCATATGATCGATCACATCTTGTTGACTCATGCTTAATTCCTTACTTTCACGAATGATCTCTATCATTTTTTCTTCTAATTGTTTCATACGCTGCTCCCGAATGAAGTCTTTATTGGCACCTGATACGAACGATCCCTTCCCTACCACGGAGTCGATCAGTTTCTCTTTCTCCAGCTCTTCATACACACGCTTGGTTGTGATGACGCTGACCTGCAAATCCTTAGCCAGCTGCCGAATGGAAGGAAGACTGTCACCTGCACGCAATTCCCCGCTCAGAATGCTCTGTCTGATTTGGTTCAATATTTGCATGTATATCGGATCGCTCGAGGCGTTGGAAATAATAATTTTCAGCTTGTATCACCTCATTGCTGTTAATATCCATATAGTGTACATATACAATATATACACTGTTGCAGTAAGTGTCAATAGAGTATTTAGTGTATATATATATTATATACATTCGTTACCCTGCAAACAGAAGGGATGCCTCGAAGGAATTAATCGACTATTTAGAAAAGAATGTGGTGAAATAATAAAACGGCCGAGCGTCAATATCGACTGCTCGGCCGTTTTTGCTGTGAAAGGCATAATTTTTCGAGTTCAGTAGTTCAAAGCAGGAAATTGGTCACCTACGATGAATTTGTTCCGCTTTGCTACGCTCCTTGGTTATCGTTGATGAGTGTTTTCGCTACTGTGTCCCAGCGCCACGGTACAGATTGCCCTGTCAGGTGAACACCACCAAGCCACGTATCGATGCCGTTCAGAGCTACCCGGTCTGCTTGACCTTCCAGAACTTGTTTCCCCTCTTTCGTTAACGCCACCGTACATTCACGGAATGAAGGCGGTGTGCCTTGGAAGTTCGGGAAGGTCTCTACTCCCTCAACATGCAGAAGCGGATGGGTACCGCTAGTCAGCTTGTCCAACACATGCCAGTATTGCAAATCCCCCATTCCAAGTTCATGCAGCCTATTGCAGACATGCTTAAATAATTCATACGGAGAAGCAATGCCACAATCAATCTGCTCCAATGTGAATTGCTCGACAATGCCGAGCCCATTGTGGACAGATGGGAAAAGGGCAAGATGCTGCTGGAATGCTGCATTCGCATAGGGCAATGCCGACGTATCCTCTCGCAGAAGCTGTACGAGCTTGCTAGGATCAGGAGACGTATAAGCCTCCCATAATGCTGACCCTAGATCGAGCTGTTCACGACCGACAGTTTGCCACGTCCCTGATAGTGACGCCAACTGCTCTTCATTTAATTGGCCGAGCCCACGGAATAATTCAATGCCTGGGAATGACCCAACGCATAGCAAACTTAGTTTCGTATGTCCAAGCGGCCGCTGTGCAAACCAATGGAGCAAGTAGCTGAGCATCGTCTGGTCAAATAAATCATGCTCGAACCACAACACAATCTCTTCGTATTCGGAAAAGCGAGTGAGCTGCTGTTCTTGTTCGCCAGAGAGACGTGTGAATTCTGCTGCGGGAATGCCGAGCGCCTGCTCCAAGTATTGAGCCCGTACTCGCCTATTGGAGGCTTCTGTGGGATTGGCGAAGTTCGGTCCTTCCGAATAAACTTCCCTCCACACGAGAATATCCCCTTCTGGTATAACCTTACGCAATGTGTTCGCTACGTGATCTCCGTTTACAATATGCAGCATATGTTGTCCCCCTTCATATAAGCCGTTGCATACATGGGCAAAATCAGCAACTGGCAGGATTCCTTTTAGTTTGCGTCGTGCGTCGAATAACCGTTTTTTCAATACAGGGATGGAAATGCCTAAGTACGCAGAGATTTCCTGTAATGAATAGCCGTAAAAATAAAACAACTGGACCGCCACACGCATATTCGATGACAAGGACGATACGGATTCATGAAGCAGCAGTCTCAGTTCTTTTTGCTCGACAATGTCGGGGATGCTCTTCCCGCTTTCGGCTAAGCCGATCATATCATCCAACGGGACAGACGGATGACGTTTGCGCCGAAGAATGCGGTTTGCTTGGCGAACGACAATCACCTTGAACCAACCCGGGAATGCTTCGGTTTCTTGCAGCTTATCGAGGTTAATGAATGCTTCCGCGAATGCTTCCTGCACGGCATCTTCCGCCAACTGAACATCTTGCAGCCGTTCATAGGCTACAGCATAAGCCATTGAAGTGAACTGTCGGACGATGGGATCGAACGCTTCGCGGTCTCCTTGCTTCGCTGCCTCTATCCAATGGTGCACGCCCCCAACTCCTTTCTATCTATCCATCTATACACTAGTGCCATGTAACGACCAAAAGGTTACTTCAAATGAGATATATCCATCATAAATTCATGAAACTATGGTTCATTCCCTGCTCGTATATGTTCGTACGTAATGAAAGCAAAACATTATAATCCCGATTGTAAAAGAAAGAAGACTACCGTTTCAAGAGTGAATGGCAGCCACTGGGAAACGTCAGCTGAGGAACGAAAAAGTAGAAGTCCCAAAATTAAAAATCCGCCTATCCTCAGACAGGCGGGAACTATAGACTTTCGTAGTCATCTTTAACTTCTTTAAGCGAAGCATTTTAAACCCTGATGATCAAGGGATAAAAACTATCTAATTCAGCTAATAATGCTGTGTTCTCTTCTCAGACACTTTTGTTTCAAAAGCAGTGCATGACGTATAACAGCTCTGCAGAGTCTTGCTCGTTGCAATGAAGATTCTTCAGCGAAAAAATCATCATTTGAGCTCAACTCCAGCAGGGCTGCTTTGGCCGCATCCAAAGCAAGTTCTTCCTCTTGCAGCAGATAATGCGCTACTTGATACCCGTACGTCTCCACCCCTCTTAAAACATGTACTTTATGCCCAAAGCTCACCGTTCGATTCATCGGGCTGTACCTCTTTTCTAAATAGCCATCTCTCGAATATTCAGGTTATTTAGCCGCAGGAGTCCCAACTCTTTATCACGTTCAGATTCAGGTCCTTCGTAGGTTACTTGACCCACGTAGCGTGTTTTTCCATTGGATGCATCCACAATCACTACGAGATGTGTTGAGCCTTTCTTCATCAAGATGCTGACTCGATTATTAGTTTGAACAACCGTTTGTATCCTATCAGCGCCAAGCTCAGAAGCTTCGATTTTAACATAATCTCGCTCTTCAAGACCTGTGCTTAAGTTATAACGTGATAACTGAATTGCATTTTCATCGAAATTTGCGTAGACCAACGAATTGCTCTCTAGATAATAGGGCTTGTTAGAATTAATTTTCTGCTTTGGGTCTAGCTGCTTTGGGTCTGGCAAGGCAGACAGCTTGCCTGTTCGATATGAATAAACATAGAGATGAACGGCAATGGGATCAGAAGAATACGTATAATCTCCTCTCGATGTGACCTTATTCTCTTGAACTTGAAAGACTGTATATTCATTCGGAGCAATGTAATTACTTAATAAGCTGACCTCAATTTCTATATCTTTATTTGCGCTATTCTTCTTCCAATGGGTTACTTGCTTACCCTCTATGAGTGTGCCGCTCTTCATGTCCAGCACATAGTCAAAATATTGCGACGATTCATCCCTCTTATCCTGCATGATTAGTACATGAAGCTGATCATTGATGCGTTGTACATCATTGACATAGATATAATCAAATGTACTGTCAGTAGGAATTTCTGTGACATACTGCTGCTCCTCATTCGTCTTCAGATTCAACAGGTCAACATGCAGCTGATATTGCTTCTGTGGGGACTGACCTTGAACGATATTTCCTTTGGCATAAATCAACCATTCAGCATCCTTATAAAATCCATTAGGAACACTCTTGCCCCGCATAAATTGACGATGATCCCGAATGAGCTGCCCCATGCCTTCTGAAAAATCCCTCCATGATCGTACGGAAAAGATCTGATCGCGAAACGTCTCCCGACTCCGATATTTGCTTCCTTCCATATTAATGGATAATGATTCTGATCCTATTCCTCCGTAATTACCGGAAAGCTCGATACCCGCTCCCTCCTTCCGGTCGCCTTGAACCGTTACAAGCTTGTATGCCGGCAGATGATCCGCCGCACCGTACGTATAATAGGTACACAATATCCCTAACGTACAAAGTCCGAGAATAATCGAAAATAAGTAACGTTTCATCTTAATCCTCCTTTACACCGTGATCTTCTTGCGAAGAAGCCAGAATCCGAGCCAGCCGGAGATCACGGCAACGAGCAAGCAGACACCAAGCTGCATTCCGTATATTTCATTCGAATACCAATATTCATCCATGCGTAAGAAAGACACTGGATACACAGCCGAAACTACACAACCTGCGAAATACGCAATTGCGTATAGAACACCGATCCTCCGATAGCTTCGCTCAAGTAGAACCGCAGTAAAGATAACCATTACAGCAACGATGCCTGAACCATAGTAATATATAAATTGCTCAAACTGTGTGGGCAGTAGCATTTTTAATGCATCATTCATCGAAATCGCTTCGGCGAATGTCGAATCCGTCCGCAGTTCTGCCGGAACCATCGCCTTGAAGATCATATTCTCACCGACGAGCAGCACCAATTGAAATGCAATCATACTAAATACAAACATAATAATAGCTGTAAGCTTCGATACGTATAGCAGCCATCTCTTCGATGGAAGCATCAGCAGCCGATAGATGAACGTCGATCGCCCGAACCAATCCCGATACCAGATAAGGAGGGTATATAACACCAGAACCGTTATGCTAAGCAAAATCGGAAGAATGAACCATTCCTTTGTTTTGATGATAACCCATGGGAAGGTTAGGATCTCGGGTATACCCATGCCAACATAACCCAGTCCTTTTTCCGCTTTGATCGATAATGTACCCTTGATTGTCAGAATGAATGAACTGAACTGACAGACCATCGTCACCACCATTAAGGATGCCAAAATATATCGGAATCGATGGATTTCCATATGAACCAATTTCAAATAACGATTCACCCCATATACACCTCCCTCATCACGTCAATAACGGATTTCCCTTCTGTCGTACGCATTTCTTCGCAGTCAAACGCAAGATGAACCGTCCCATTCTGCAGCAGAACCGCCTTATCGATTAAATGCTCCATATCATCTATTTCATGTGTCGTCAGCAGCACGCCCCGGTCCTCGATAAGATCCGACGAGAATACTTCAGCAATGATCTCGCGACTAAACATATCAATGCCTGAGAATGGTTCATCCATTAAGATATAATCCGTATCTTGCGATAAACCAAGCAGCAGACTATATTTCGCAGCAGTCCCTTTGGACAGATTACCTACGCGCTCCGACCGATCCAACTTGAAAAAATTCAATAATTCCTTCGCTCGCGCCTCATTCCAATTCCGGTAGAAATCTTTCATAAATTGCATCCCGTCGGACAGCTTCATTCCCATTGGTACTGTCGGATGATCTGGTACAAAAGCTACCTTCTCATATATCGCTGGCCCAACAGGGTTGCCATCAATGCGAATCATGCCGCTCTTTGGCGGGGTTAGTCCCATAATTGATTTCAGAATCGTGGATTTCCCAGCTCCATTGATTCCGATCAGGCATGTAATCTGCCCTTTGTCGGCTGTGAAGGATATACCGTTCAGCACCTTGCGCCAACGATAGCGCTTATGCAAATCGACAACCTCAATCATCAGAGTTCCTCCCCTTCTTCCTGATTCGTACGCGCACGTTCCTCTACATACTTTGCCCGGACAAGATCCAGCAGTTCATCGACAGGCACATCAATTCTCCGTACCGACACCACAAAAGCCTCTACTGCACCTTCTATAAGTTCCGAACGAATTGCTCGCAAAATATCCGCATCCTCCGTAATCCGACTCGGTGAGTTCCCTTCCGTTATAATCAACCGCTGCTCCTCCATTTCCTTGTAGGCTTTTTGCGCCGTATTTGGGTTTATTTTGAGCAATGCTCCGAGCTCTCTGCGGGAAGGAATAACCTGCCCTGCCTTTAATCGGCCTGTTGCGATCCGCTCCTTGAAATGCCTTACGACTTGCAAATAGACAGGGTCACGGTTATTAAAGACCACACTCGTCCACCCTTCATTCATCTCTATGATCACCCCTCGCATTTATCGCCAAGTGTGTGTACTATGTGGTTCATACACTTCATTGGTGTATTATGACCGTAATACACTGCAACTGTCAATAGTTAGATTTTTTTGTTTTCACTATCAAAACCTCGTATATAAAAAAGAAGCCAACTCCTTCGTCTCGGAATGGGCCTTGTTGATAGGTTCATTATTTCGAAAAAGAATCGTGGTTGGCTTATTCAAAATATGCTGACTTCAATCTGCCTTTAAAATGAAACGTATAGTCATTGTCGATCCGAATATACCCGAGTATGCAATGATGTCTGTCTCTCCGGAACACAGAGGAGTAATTCTGGTTATCTCTGTTCCCTTCAGCCACTGCAATCGCCTTCTCTTCGCAAGCGAGTACGACCCCAATGTGATCGTGCGGCTTATCGGACAACAGCTTGTCATAGATGACGATATCCCCTCGCTCCGGTGTGAATCCTTCTTGTCCATCACGGTAGAAAAATCCGGTCTCAGGCAGCTGAGACCACTCCAGCCATGCACCTACCCCAGCCAATCGATAAATGCCATTGGGATATCGTATCGGCAAGGCGAATCCAGCTTGTCTACAGCAGTAGTATACAAATGCAGCACACCAGCTAGCTCTGATGTCTTGATAGATGTTCGTATCTGGCCAATACTTGCAGATCTCTCTGTAGTACTTATCTCCTGGCACACCAATAATGTTCTGTCCTGCGAGCGATTCAGCGATGTCAGCCAGCATTTGACGTTTGTCTGTGAAATTGCTTGTTTTAGGAAATTCCGTGCTCGTATTATTATGAGGTGTCTCGTAGGAATATGGAATCGCCAATTCGCCTAATACCTGCTGAAGTCTGTGTGAATCTCTCGAATCAACTTGGCTGTTCGGGGTTTGGAAGTATTTTTGCAGTACAATCGCATCTTTTATGACTTCTTCGTATGCTCCATGACGTTGATGTCGATCATCATGATAATAGATGGCACTTAGGATGGTTGCTTGCTCTTCTTGAGAGAACAATTTAAGGTCACGGATCATTGGCCTCACGGCCTCTAAGCTGTTGGGGCCAGGGAATTCTTCGACACCGGTTTTGTAGAAATAATAATGGTGAAGCACACCCGCGATTGCGGCGAGTTCCGATTGCAGCCCTCTCTTTCTAGCAAGCATAGAAGCGAATGCAGATACGCCATACAGGCGTACAGCTGCATCCTGTTTCTGGACGGAACTGTCCATCGATTGCAGCAATCCATGGACGAGTACCTGAATGCTTTCGAAACGTGACACCGCATAATCATTGATTTGATGGCTATTCATCTACCGTTACCTCCCTATTCTTTTCATGCCGATCAGGACTGTTCTGATCGACACTCCATAAATTACGGGAAATTTTGTATAAAGTATAGACTTATAATTCGTCGTCAGTTACAATACTATTATGGATGTCGAAGACACCCTAGTTGTATTTATATATGCCAAAAATAGACATACAAACTGCTTTGCCATTGGCATCGCAGTTTTTTTATTTGCTGTTCCTTTCTAGTTGAAATGATCAATTATTTAGTAGTCCACGATGAAAGCTCATCCCCTTCCCTAATTGTTAGCACGAACCTACCCTCTTTTCGATTTGTTGCCAATGTTCGTCTCTCATTTTCGTATTTGGTACCTGAAAGATAGAAAGGAGAATCGTCCTACTCTATTTGAAAAAATATTTCGTCTTTTAAAAATATATTGAAAATTTTAATCGAAAGATAATATAATAGTTACCAATCCCCATATTATGGAATGGTGGTGATAAAGAAGGAAGCGCAAATGTGGATGCCAATTGTGTTTTGAAAGCGGTGTCATCTCGTCTTAGTGATTATCATTTTGGGAGGGAAATAATTGAAACGACTTCAAACAATCCAATGGAAAAAGCTATCGCTCACACTCACTGTCGCCTCATTGGCGGCCGCAGGATTTATGCCTGCGTTGCCTGCTGCATACAACAGTGTACCGTCTGTCTATGCAGAGCAAGTCAAGTCGAATTCGCAGCAGCTGCAACAAGCCTTCGAATCTGCTGCGAAAGAATTTGGAGTGCCTGTGAACATTCTGATGTCCGTCTCCTACAACCTGACACGGTGGGAACAACATAATGGCGAACCAAGCACATCTGGAGGCTTCGGCGTTATGCATTTGACCGACATACCGAAGCAGCAGCCAGAGGAACAGAATGGAACCACTGACCAAAGCAGCACACCGGAATCGCTTGCCGATCCGAGCCACCATACTCTTGCTGCAGCATCTCAACTCCTGAATGTAAATCCAATCTTTCTGAAGAAGGATCCTGTAGAGAACATCCGAGGCGGTGCTGCGCTGCTGGCAAAATATGCGAAGGACATCGCGGGCAAACTGCCAGTATCAGAATCTGATTGGTATGGTGCGGTTGCCAAATATAGCGGCTCTCAAGAATTGTATTATGCACAGGATTTCGCCGATCAAGTGTTCCATACGATCCAGCAAGGGATCGTACGGCAAACACCGGAAGGTCAGGCGCTGCGCCTTACTTCCAAGGAAGTGAAGCCAAACCCAGACACTTTGCAGAGCCTGCAACTGCATTCAACCCTATCAAGCAGCGCTGATTGCCCTTCCCTACTTCCTTGCAGATCCATTCCAGCAGCCTATCAGCAGAACGGGGATGACCCGTCAGACTATTCCAACTATGATCTTGCAGACCGTCCTAAATTCGGGCCAGATATCCGTTTTATTGTCATTCATGATACGGAAGAAACATATCGAGACACCATTGGTATCTTCGCAAATCCGAAAAAGAGCGTGGCCGCTCACTATGTTGTTCGCTCATTTGATGGCGATGTAACACAAATGGTCAACAACAAAGACGTGCCATGGCATGCAGGCAACTATTATTTCAATATGCACTCCATCGGCATTGAGCATGAAGGCTATGCGATGGAAGGAGCAACCTGGTACTCTGAACGGCTTTATCGTTCTTCTGCCGCACTCGTTCAGTATTTGGGACAAAAGTATGATATTCCACTGGATCGAGCGCATATCATTGGGCACAACGAAATTCCGGGGCTTACTCCGAAGCGAACACCGGCAATGCATCAGGATCCCGGTCCATTCTGGGATTGGGAGCATTATATGGAGCTGGTTGGAGCACCACTTGGCGCCACGCATAGCCTCAAGGACATCGTGACAATCAAGCCTAATTTTAAGAGTAATTTACCTGAAGTTCAGGATGCTCCGCTTCAGCCGACGAACTTCGTTTATCTGTATAAGGAGCCTCAGTTTGATGCGGATTTAATTGATGACCCAGCCCTTGCCGTTCAAAACAAAAAAGACGGATTGAGCATAGGCGCTAAGGCTACGACAGGGCAAACCTTCTCGCTCGCAGGTGAGCTGGGGAACTGGACAGCAATCTGGTACGGTGGACAGAAGGCATGGTTCTATAATCCGGCAGGAAGCAATGCGGTAGCGGGTTCAGGAGAGCTCATTACTCCAAAAGCGGGCGCAGCTTCTATACCGGTTTATGGTGCGGCCTATCCAGAAGCGGCAGCATACCCTGCCGAGGTAAAGCCGAACGAACTCGTACCGCTGCAGTACACAATTGCACAGGGACAATCGTATGTTGCCATCGAGAAGGTCAATGGCGATTATTACGAAGCCCCAGTATTCACGAAGGATCCTTATGCGACGAATAAGCACATTAAAGGCAAAGAGGCATTCTATCGCATCTTCTTCAATCACCGCTTCGCCTTTGTGAAAGCTTCTGATGTCGAGAAGGTGCGGTAACAGGCTCTCATATCATTATTGGTACTCAGAAATATCCCCAAGTTCCTGTCAAATAAAAATGACAAGGACTTGGGGACACAAAATAAACTGACCCATTTATTCAGAATACGGATAGATAATCTGATGACCTGATTCATCTAAGAAAGTTTGGGAATCAGGTATCACAATTTTATTTGCTACAACCTCATCATCACCGTCACACGCTCGGTCTTCGCTTCGACACCAATTTCGTTCCTTGCTTCTCCTCCTCTTGGGTAGCTGCCCATTTTATAGGGGCAAGTGCCCTTTCCCCAATCTCAGCATATTGTGAATTATGCCTTGCGGTAGCTTCCAAGCGAGCTTTGCCAGAAGAGGATTCACGATGCAATGCCCCTCAAAAGATTAGGAGGAAAACTATGTTATACCATCAACCTTACGTTCAGAACCCGGCCGACGTGCAGAATTCCAATCCGTCCGAGCAAGCATTTGAGCAGCAATCGAATAATCAAATAAGACCTCGCGACGACGGTTATCAAACGTTACACTATCCTTGGTGCCATATTCCTTATCATCACGGATACCACCCCGGGATGTGTCACTATTGTGGTAACGAGCATCAAGCTGTAATGGCTCATCCCTGTGAGAATATGCACTCACCTGCGAAGTTTCAGCCCCAGAAGCATGAGCAGCACCCCGATATGGTTCACCCCTGGGAGCATGAACACTGTTCTTGCATGATGCATCCCTGCATGCATCATCCATGGGATCCGTATATGGATGACCACCTTCATCCTTATCTGTATTCAGGGTGGGACTGTTGCGAGTTCGATCACCATCATGATTGGTTTCATCCATGGGATCATACCCACATGCATTGCCATCATCCGTGGGATAACTATCATTGCTAAGAGAAGTCCAGTCACCCTTTTTTCAAAGGGTGGTTTCATCGCTGAGGACATGACCGTTCGCGTCAATGTCATTAGCGATGATTTTTTTTAACGGCTCAAGCTGCCCACCAATCGCAATCGTTGACGGTAGGGACCGACCGGTATAAAAATCAGTCCCGTTTCATCTCGGGAAGCCGTCCTGTAAAGCGCATCGCTGGAATTGGCGTCAAACCCGAGAAGGGGACGCCCTCCCATCCCGAGAGCGGATGCTGCCAGCAATAATCGGTGCACGAGCATCCCGGCTTCCATTTGCTGTATGCGGTATCCCCGCTTGCCGAGCTGCGATTGATAGAAACTCCTCTTCCCTGCCACATGAAAGCTGAGCGGTACTTGAAACAAATTGATATTGGGAAGTGACATTCCCTCTTGCATCCGTTGCCGGTGATCTCCAAGGCAAACCGACTGCAGCGCATGCGCAGTGCTATCATACCGATAAGCGCCATCCGGAACGTCTTCGACCCCGTAGAAGCAGCCGTAAAGACATACACGGGGTTCCGGCCTCTTCTGCGGGCCATCCAGGTCGTTGCGATACGTGAAGGAAGCCGTCGCTTCCCGAAGCAGAGATGCAAGCCGCGAAATACCGATCGGCTTCCAGATAAATTCCGTCTCGGGTGAGAAACGGTTGCGGCAAACCGCTGCCAAATCATATGATAAGCGATCTACAGGCGGCAGAGGCAGTGCGGGCGCTTGATTCGGAATTGCTTGCTCATCCTGCCGGAGCTGTTGAAACAATCGCGCCGAATCAAATCGGGACGCATCGCTCATCCGGAGCAGCATCGGATAATCCGCGTTCCTCCGCGACTTTACATCGTGATCATGATTAACCGGCGACAACTCCCGGCACAGCTCGGAGGCGGGCACGATGTCCATATCCTCGTTCCCACTTTCCATCCATCGGATCGCCGGGTTCACCGATAACGGGATTACCGCATACACGCTCTCCTCTTGTTCTGATAGTCCGAGCAGATGATTGATGGCTTGATCGAGAAATTGAAAATGCACGCCAGACGAAAATCCGAATCGTTTCGCGATTTCGAGCAGCTGTCCGATCAAAATACCGGCATCCAGTCCCTGAAGCCGGTAGGCGAAATTATTGTATTTATAAAAATTTTTCCAGTATACCGTAGATACGAACGCGGCTCCGAAGCAGCCGTTCGCGTCGCATCGATTTCCGAGCGACCTCGTCAAATAGTCATCGAAATTCCCTGTGCGCAGCAACGCCAACCGATGATGCGCCGCATCGTAATGATATACGCCTGCAGGCAACTCGCCAAGCTTAAGATAGAGATACAGTTCACTCGGATAGAGCCCGCCTCCGGAAGGAACGAAGCGCCGGCACATCTGCAAGACGCCTCCCGATTCTTCCGAAGTATCACGTTCCATGACGGATTGGGTCAATTTCGTAAGCCCGTATACATAGTAGAGGAAATGTCCAATATTGCGAAGGGTAGGCACATCGGGTGTATCCATTCCTTCGAGCGTTATCGGTACTTCCCTAGATAGTGGAAACATCGGCAAGTCACGATAAAGCTTGTAAGGAAGCGGCGCGTACTCCCAATCCGTCTCCCAATCCAAGGGCTTGACCTTATCCGGATCATATTGCAAACGGTGAAGAAAAACGTCCAGATTCATTAGACTCATCGCTTTCCTCCCTGGTTTAATCCGTGCCGTTCCTTATCCGTATTTATGGGAACGGGTGCGGATATGGATTAAGCTGCTCGGGTAACAAGGGCTCCGGTGAATAAGACAGCTCCGCAGGAACACTGAGCACTCTATCCAGTCCCGTCAACCGGATGAGATGCTGCCCGAACGTCATCGGCAGCATGCCGGGGATGAGTACTTTCACACAATGCAGTCCGTTGCGAAGCGTCTCCGGAGTCGTCTGGTCGACCACGATCACTTCGAGATTCAATTGGCGAAAAACAAGCAGCATGGCCTTCAGATCATCAGTCAGATCGGCGTTCCAGCTCGTCGGTTCAAATGCTTCCTCGAACGTTTGCATCGGACGATCGTCGTTCAGCAGAAAATCGAGCCTTTCCTCTGCCTGTTTCAACCCGTACAGCATGGAATGATCCTCCATCTGAACAACCTGGTACGGATCGTGAAGCATCCGTTCGTACTGCTCACGGTTTTCCTCGAATTTCTCGCTAACCGTGAGCAGCATGCCTGCCAGCTCGTGGATCGCGCTCTTTGCCGCACGGATCGGATCCGGATGGGCGCCCGCGGCGCAAATGAGGTTCACGCCCCGCTCTTTTTTATTCTTCGCGAGCGCCCACACGCTTGGTATTCCGTGCTCCATTGTCGATTTATACAAATACAGTTCATAGCCCGACACTGTCTCCAGTCGCTCCGTCATCCAATTCAATTCCCGATCCTGAACAGAACGGAGATCCAGGCGAGGCAGGGGCAGACGAGCATACCAAGTCATGAGGAAGGAGTCGCGCTCCACCACTTCCAGCATCCCGTAGAAGATCGCTTCCTCCAGACTTCCGCCCAGCGCGCAGCCATTGGAGGTTTCATAGACGAATCCGTGACCGTAGCCCGAACTGTAATAAGCCAGCTGCTCCGGTACGAGAATCGGACGCTCCTGCAGAAACGAATAGCCCCATACCCAATCGATCGGCCTTTCGGGGTCGAATGACTTGAGCGGGAAGTCGGAGCGTTCGTACTGCTCCTTGGCATGCACGCCTACGCGGAGAGGATCGAGCGCCTGGTGCTGTACATTGCGGAAACTATCATGAACGACGGATCGTTTTCCACGAGGCGACAGACCGCAATAACGCTCTAGTCCCTCCAGGATGGCTGTCATTTCGCTATCCGCATAGGAGTGAGTCCGACCAGCGCAAGCCTCATCTCCGCCAAACAAGGGCAAATTGATGCTCGCATCAGCGAAAGGCGACACTAGATCCACCATTTTTCCATTCAAAAAACCGGTCCTGGCATCCAAGTATTCTTTGGCTAAAACATCTTTCAGCTCATTCATCGAACGGCTGCGATACGTTTCGGTGCCGATTTTCAGGCTTGGCTTCAGCGCAATGCGGGCCAGCTCCTCATCGTCTTCTGGCAATCGGCCGCAAATTGGACATAGCGGAACGGGCAGGAAGAAGTGCAATGAGCTTTTCAACGTACGCAGATCGATCAAGTACATCCTGCTTTCCGTCTCCGGCTGCCCGCCCATCAGCATCTTCACGGCTTCAGCCGCAACAAGGCGCGCCACCTGCAATAATCCCGTGCGAGACGCCCAAGCATCCCGGGCGATTCCCCCATGAGATGCCAACTTCTGCTGCAGTTTCCACGATTCCCTACGGTCACTTCCCGCCATCAGGAGCCGGTTATCCGCGCATTGTGAGCATCCTTGCCTCTCTGGACGAACCAGTGGACCGACAATCCCCTCTCCGAATCCAACAAATCCGCGCAGCCAAGGCGTTCCCGACTGTCGGAACCGATCTTCTGCCGCAGAATGAACGGAAGGATCCCAAGCATCGTTCAACACCAGCGCCAAGTCTCCCGTTGCTGTTTCTCCAGACTCTATGTTCTTCTGCCGGATCAGTCGATAGCGGTCATCGGCAGACAATTGCTTGATTACCAAATCCGCGAGCTGTCCTTCCCCGATGACCGTCACAATCGCGCTCAATGTGTCTCCTCCTCTCGCAACGACACGCCAAACACGCCTGCCAGCTCTTCTTTCATGAATGGTTCTATCGACAAATCAACGATCGCGATCCGCTTACGGTTCCATTGCAGAATCTGCCGTACGGACTGCATCATCATGCCGTATTCCGATTCATCGAAGCCGGGGATCGTCAGACTCTGCGCCAAGGCATCTTCCACCATGACCGAAGAGCGTTCTAGGATTTGGCCTTGGATGTCCGCCGGATCGTTTTGGATTTTCATCAGCGCCTGTCTGAGCGCTTCTCGCAGTGCCATCGTGCGGTTGACTCCGACCCCGCCGTACCAGTAACCGTTCGTACCGACCCAGAAGACTGGGAAGCCCGCCGCTTCTTGTCCCAATCCGATTACCGGGGTGTCCTGCATCGTAGTCAATGCACGCAAGCAATAGCGGCAATATTCGTCTTCAACCTCGCTTAGCTTGATTGGATTAACGGAGGGTATGCTGGATTCGGAACGACTTTTCAGCTCCTCGAATAGACACTTCCGCAGTCCGCGAAGGACCGCTTCCGCAACGGTCTCTCCCGCTCCGACCCCTACATATTCATGGGACTGCGACTCGAGCGGGCTAGCAGAATCCGGCTGCGCAGGACTGGCAGCCTTCAGAACACCGGCCATTCGCGACACGTACGCCTCGATGCCTGCCAAGCCTGCTTCCTTCCTTGCTTCATGATGCGTCATTCCCGAACAGACGATCTGCGGGAGAAGCTCGGCGGGGCCTTCCGTCAGCGGGTCGACTGCCTGGACGCGACACTGCGAGAGCGGAAGCTGCTTCGAGTCCCCTTCCTCCCAAAGGTGAAGAATGCCGGTCTCCGTCGAAGTCAAGCGATAGAAATAGGAGAAAAGTCGGTCTGATTCCTGCCGCTCCGTACATGGATCGATTGGAAGGTCGAATGGATCCGTTGGCTCGGCCTGACGAAGACCTGTGACTAGCGGATGAGGAAGTAACGAATGCCACTCGCCAACTAATGTTTCCGGATTCAGCAGAAACAGCTTTCCGTTCAATTCCGAAGCCGTCCCCGTAACGGTCTTAAACCATTCGAATACGAGCACATTCGCTAGCATGGCTTCCGGCGTGGTAGAGACCGTTGTCGGCCGATCCGCATCGCCAAGGGCGGTTCGGTGTATCCTGCGCCATGCGGATTCGAAGCAGACATCCGAATCCGGGTGCACCAACGGCCCTGCTATGCCCAACTGTGGCAAATAGATGGCGGGCAGCAGCACCTTCTTCGCGTCCCTGCAGGCCGCATGCAATGCTCTAAGCTCTCTGGGATCGTCACCCTGAGCGACATATAGAACGGAATCCGCCAACTGCACGACTTCTTGCCAATCGAGGAAGCCGTCATTAGACGGAAAGATCTCCTCCACCTCGATCTCACTGTCAGATAGACGCGCAGTCGCCGTCAGTTCGGAGATCCGCTGCCGATCCGTGGTCGCCTGGTTCGTGATCAGCATACGAAACCGGGGCAATCCGGATTCCAACATGGCAGCAACGAGCGAGACAAATATCGGGCCGGAACCGACCGCAATCGGATTAGCCTGGCGATAGGTTTGAAAGCGGTGAGCGCCCGAACCGCCCAAGCTGTCCAGAAATTCGATCTGTGCAGCATATTTCCGTTCTACCGCTTCGGGTAGGCCGTGCGGTAGGTCTTGGCTGGAATCTCGGACAAAACCGTTATTGAGCAGCACTTCCGCGATTTCATAAACCCGTACCCTGTACGGTTCCGGCAGCCCGTCTGTCAGTTCCGACATGGAATAATCCCCACTCAACATGGGCATTAATTTTTCGATCCACTGATCAACCATGTCGCCTTCCATTCGGAACGAACCTGTATTGTTGCGAAAGTAGACGCCTCCATTCGAATCTGGAAGAAAGAAGGTATCCCCTTTCACTTTCAGACGCATTGAAGGATTCAAGTTTTTATTCCTCCTTAAGGTTTTGCCGGAGGCAAAACCGCATTGTATGCAGGCCTTCGGTTTTCCGCCATTTATAAGTTATGTAGAGCGTTTTGTCCGTCATGCCAGAAACTAAAAAAGGAACAGCCCCTGCAGGGCGAGACACTGCAGGGGCATACCGTTTGCGTATCGCCAAGGGAGCTTTTAGGTACTCAGCGGCAGCGAGCGCAGCTTCCGCAACGTGCGCAGCTACTGCAGCGGGCGCAATTGAAGCAGTTACTGCAACGTGCGCAGTTGAAGCAGTTGCTACAGCGAAAACAGTTGCTGCATGAACAAAACCCTACACAAAAAAAGCAAAAGCCAACACATAAGCGGGAATCCCCTGCTCCGTTCTGATTTTGCCCCGACGCAGACGTCATTCCCGTCGAATTGAACTTGCCGACATTCAAATTTTGCAGATCCTTCTGGAAATCGTTCATTTTATACCCTCCTTATCATTCATTTCACTGTACATGCATGAGACAGTTGTTAATCGAATATGTTTAGAGCTGGATCCGACCGGCATGCTGCCCATCATCCATCTCGACTAGATAATTTATGAAATTGGTTCCGCTAGTGTTCCTATGACATCTGCCCACTAAAATATGGTTATGTAAAGCCCCCTAATCCCCGAGCTCCACTATGAGCTTTTGGGATTTCGATCCTTCGGATTGGGCGTGATTCATAGATTCCCTCTTCGCTGGCATCGATTAAGGGAAACCATATAAAAAAGCCTAATTTCTCGTTTACAACACGGAGAAATTAGGCTTTTGCTAATTTATTCGTCGCCAAAGTGATTTTTACTAGTAACCTTATTAACCTTATAGATCTTGAGAGTGAAGCAAGTACAGTTGTTTTGCTAAGAAAGCTGGCGTGTAAGGCATGTCGTTACGCAGCCAGCCTACAATGGTTCCAATTAAGGCAGAGGAGCCATGCCAAATGGCAATATCCTTTTGAATGGCTGTTCGATTATTCGAAGAGTTGGGCTCCTTATTCTCGAACTTTGCCGTAATGATCTCGGTAAGTTCAATACCCAATACGCAATGTCCGAATTAGTGATCTCGGGTAACGATATAATTCAATAAGTGCTTCAAAAATGCAATAGTCCGGGGTAACTCCTTCAAGGCTTCCATGGCCAAGCAGTAGTGCTCCCACATCATCTTCCTCGCTTCGTTCACACCTAGGATGGACACAAAATTCGAGTTATTGTTCCCCTCATCCTGTCCTACCGGTTTCCCGAGCACGTGTGAATCGCCTTCTTTATCAAGCAAATCATCCTTAATTTGAAAGGCAATGCCTGCGTGATACGCGAATTTCTTGAGTATCGCAACCTCAGCTGCAGGAGTCTTGGCCAGAATCGCAGGCATGACCAGGGATGCCTCGAAGGCAGCCCCAGTTTTGTAGAAGCAGATTGCATTCAATTGCTCTAACGTCAACGGCTTACCTTTGGCCTGCAAGTCCATTGCTTGGCCTCTGCACAATTCCTCTGTCTTGCATGCCGAATACCGAATTAAGTCCAGAACTGTAGCTGCATCGAACTTATCAAGGGAAGATTGCTCTTGAATCGACCTCTGTATTAGCAGTAGAGCCGTTAGTTCCGCAGTGGCACTATTATATACATTGTGCAGCGTCGGATTTCCTCTGCGCGTATCTGCATTATCCTGAGACGGAAGATCGTCGAAGATTAAGGAAGCCGTATGCATATATTCCAGTGATCGCAGCAGCGGCACGATTGATGACGGCTCCAGACCATATTCGTTCACGCCCATTACCCAAGTCAAAATAGGCCGCAAGCGTTTCCCGTCTCCTTCGAGACTGTAATTGGCTGCGTCATAGAGCGAATCTTCAATCGGAAGCGAGCTAGGCTTGGTGATATGAAGTATGCTGTTAATCTCATGTCGAATGGTTGCAATTGAACTATGGAAATGTTCCTTCTCCTTCCGATTGTTCGCCAGTTGAATAACAAGCTGATCGCGAAGCAGTTTATCGAAGAAATCCACGTTGTCCCCCTTCTGCACCATCTGTTGCACAAGAGAATGAAAGGCCGGTTCATCGAAGTTGAATATCTCCATGATTTCTTCATACTTAGCAGCGCCTACTCGCTCCCTGCAGCGCTTCAAGCCATTGATTGCCCGATCCAATATGACCTCGCGCGTCGCGGCATCTGAATGATGGACCTGATGGATAATATGGGAGATCACTGACCAGTACAACTCGAACGGATTCAGCAAATCAGGCCGTTGTTGATGATACTTCAAATAATACGTATAGGGCGTTACGGCTCCTTCCTGCATATCGTCGAACATATCCGCGAAATCATCCGCCAGCTGATTATAGATTCCGTAATAGAATGTCCGGTGCTCGTACCCGGAATCTTCAGGTGCACGGATAACCGAACGGACGATTAAGCGGGAAGATGATGATTTTAGGATGATTGGGATATAGAGCTCTTCATTCGTATAATTTGCATTTGCTAGATCTTTGACACGATCAATGTCCTGTGAATGAAAAAACACATTGGATTGCTCGAAAAAAGTGTTCTCAGACCGTGGATTTTGGTAACCCTTAATATAGGTGAACGCTTCGCTCAGCTCAGAGTGGATAAAGTGAAACATATCGGTGTGCTTACCCGTCCACATTCCGAGCTCCGGAACGATTCCAGTAAACAAAGCCTCTCGAATCATATGTGAATATTGCACTTGTTCTTCTGCCGTTAATGCTCCAGAATCCAGAAGGTCGTCAATGAACGGGTAGGTCAGACCATAGCTATATCCCAGTCTGATTGCATTACCGAGCCGCTTGGCACGTTCTGCTGGGGGCGCATTATCATCTATCTCTTCCTTCATATTCAGAACTACCCCGAGCATGATCTTAATCAGCTTGCGCTGGGCATGCTCTGCATTCATCTCTTTCGGAATATGAGAGGATACGGTATTCAGCTTGTTGATTACCCAGATGACGTCCTCTTCAATTCCCTCCTTCTGGGCCCACCGATACAATCCCGATAAGCTCATCAATTCTGGAGGTTGTTTCTGACTCCTTATTTCCTGAGAGGCAACAAGCTGTTGCTTGATATCGGCAGCCAGGTGTTTTACTCGAGCGCGTATGTCAGGAGAATCTAGGGACTTGCCCAGATCTCTCATGTACATGTAGGATACGCTTCGATCCAAGTAATCATCTAGCTTGCCAGTTTGATTCAGCCATTGAATATACCTGTAGTACTCTTTCGTAGATGGCTTTTTCCTAGTTTTTGAAGAAAAAGAGAACCATGAATGACGAGGAAGATGACTCTTCTTCCATAATCGAAAATCCTCTGTTAACTTCGCCACGTAAGTCTTCTTAGTTGTCTGTTCATACAACGCTGCAAAATATTGCGCTGCTCGCTGCTCAGCATGCCGGTATGCGGTATGGGCATGATCGATAAGTGCTTCATTCATCAGGTGGCTTCCCTCGACTTCGATAAGATTATTCATTGTGCATGCGTCAACTCGTCAACAATTATTATCATTATACGTACAAGAATATTTTGGGTTACGTATTTTAGGCGCATCACCTCTTAACTCGAAGAAGCTGCCTTCCCAGACGAAGGCAGCTATGTGGAAACTTATGAATTTTATTGCTAACGAGCCAGCCACAACGACGATAATGTATTCTCGAATCATCGCGTTCGGCCAAATAGTACAGCGCTCATACAGCACGTCCTAAACGTAAAGAGAGCACCCCAAGCAGGCGTAATGTTGCTTGGAGTACATCTTGAACATCCCTTACTTGACATAAACATTGCTTACTAGTACATCCGTAATTACTTTGGTCGGTATGATAAATTCAACCACGCCCATATAGCCTGGTGCAACATCATATTTATTGAAGGAAATGACGAGTTTTCCATTATTGTTTATATAGAAGCTCTGATCATGAGTTATGGTTTTGAAGCCCATCTCACCATCTAACCAATAGGTCTTATCGGAATCCGACTTCATTTGCTGTTTCATCTGTTCTTTAATATTTTCGCTGATAAGCTGTATATAGCTATTATCTTTAAATAAACCTGGTAAAGTAATTAATAGTTGATTTTGTTTGTCTATCGTATTGTACGTAAATGTAGTAGATGATGTACCGACTGTATTTGCAACATATCTGCCAATGGCAAGTATCTGATTGTTGTCAGTTTTGACCTCATAGCCGCTTTCCACACCTACGTGTCCCCCGCCGCTATTCTTTACTTCTTCCATTTCAGCCTTAAAATCATTGTACAGTTTTTTATTTTCTTCGAGATATTTATTATTTAGGGAAGTTTCTAGTACTTTATTATCCATATTCGTGATGGCAGGCACCTTGATATTGGCTTTGGCCGTCTCTTCATTCACAGTAAATTCAGTAAACGTGAGCACCTTGACGAGCGAACCAACCAAGGGCACATTCGATATGGCTTTTGCAAAGGCAGGGCTAGTGTTGATCCCAGCTATCATCAGAATAGCTGCAGCTGCGCCTGCTCCAATCAGTTTCTTCTTCCAGTTCACTCGTTTCCGTTTCTTCTTCCCTTGTTTTATCGCATTCTTTACAACAGAATCTAATTCTCTAGGGATGGGTATATCTTTATATTTTCTTTTTAGATGGTCAAGTTGCTCGCTCATTTCTTTACCTCCTCTAACAATTCATTACTCAAATTAATTCGGAGTTTGCGGAGTCCTTGATATAACCGTGTTTTTATCGTATTGACGTTTTCATTCATGACTTCCGAAATTTTTTCTATTTTCATATCTTCAAAATATCGAAGTACAATGACAGTTCGGTATGCAGGAGGCAATTCATCCAATGCGTTTTCGAGATCAATGTCGTGGTAGACATCTTCACCTGCTGGGGTGTGTAATTCCAATGTCTTATCATCTACAATCTGTATTTTTTTTTGCCTTCTTAGGAAATCGATAGCTGTATTGACCAATATTCTGTAAAACCAGCTCTTTATGGAGCCTTCGGATTTCAAGGATTCTGATGATGACAGAGCTTTATGAATGGAATCCTGGATAATATCCAGTGCGTTTTCAGCATTTTTAACGTAACTGTAAGCCAATCGATATATATCCTCTTTATGTTCCGTAATGAAACGAATAAGTAACTTTTCGAACTTGTGATTCATGCAGAGATTCTCCCTTTGATATGCGCATATCTTTTTGTTGCTATAGAATAAGACGAAGACAGCAATTCAAAAAGTTTGTACTTGAGTAGTGAAAAGTAGATGTAAAATTTTCATTTTTTTCGAGCTCATTGGGCAACTTTTATTTAATCACAAAAGTAAGATCATTCTGTGATGTAAATATAGGTACTGTCGTCATCGTTCAACATTTTACGTTGTTAATGAAATCAAAAAAACTCGATCTCCTCTTCAAAAGGAAAATCGAGTTTTCGTGTCATGCAGGTTCATTGATATTTATATCTAATTTGAAGATGTATTGATAACCTTTTTATATCTCTTAGATGTATGAACTAAAAAACCTATTTAATCAGCTCGAAAGATTTATTCAGGTTTAGATCTTGATAGAGTTGATCGAACATTTTTCCATCTTTGGACTTCGGATCAAATGGATTGGATTGTGGCGTTGTAGATACATATACCATACCGTCGGCCTCCGCAATTACACTCCCTACAGGCGGGCCATCTTCATTGGAGAGGCGGCTCCAATCAGTCTTGGTAAAAACGGAGATCATCATCATTATTTCCGAATCTTTGTTATCTTTCGTCACGTATTCGAACTGCACGACATGCTTTGCGAATGGCATGACTTTATCTGCCTCTGCGCCTGAAATTGGGTTTACCTTGTAATGTCCATTCCATGAAGCAGGCAGTTTTACGCTGAATTTTGCCTGAGAATTCTCGTATAGCGCTTGATTATCCGACATAACATCTTTGAGGTTAAGGTTTTCCCCAGTTAAGATAAGATGATCCACGAATCCGCCATTTCCGCCTTGAGGGGCCGTTACGATAATATCGTTCACTTTATTGCCCGTATAGTCGCCAATAATCAAATTCGGTTCTCTTCCGATTTCTCGATACATTTTTCCGTCCGATCCTTTGAATATCCAATCGTATTTCACGTATTTTTTGGTTTTTCCGTCCTGAATGATAATGGACAAGTCTCTCGCATAAGTATCCAGTTTTCCATTTAACTTTTCTTTTGTCCCGACCAATATCACGTTGTCTTGAATGTTATCCCCAGTAATTTCGGATTGCTTATAATCAAGGACATACGTATTTTCCTTTAGTTTTAGTTCTGGGATTCTACATTTTTGGCCAATCTCTACTTTTGATGACTTATTATTTTTTGTCGGTTGAGTTACTGCTTTTGGAGTTGAGGATGCCTGTTTTGCAAATATTACTTGCGGTGTTGCGATGCTGACAGCACAAATGAGACCCGCCATCGCTAATAAAGGAATTTTCTTTGCTTGTTGGTTTTTCATTATGTTACCTCCATTTATTCTTGCTTGCTGTACATAAGAAAGACGAATAAGCTATCTGAAAAAGTTTGATTTCGATAAAAAGAACAAGGGAGAATGCTGGATTGTATATGGTGACGTCACGTATTAATGGAACGAAATCATCGGTATAGAAAAACGCCGCTATACTTCGAGGCGGAAGCTAGCGGCGTTTTTGTACTCATGAACCTATGACGATCCAGAATCTTGTTATCATTGCTAAAAATTATAATTATGATGCTACTTATCGATGGTCAGAGTTTCAGCTTTCCTCCATGGCATTTCGAATATCATAGTCCGTTGGATCGATATCAAGCTCCATATTCAGTGCCATTTTGGCAAGTTGGCTACCCAAATAAGGCCCTGCCGTCAATCCAGATGATCCTAGCCCATTGGCTGCAATAAGTCCCTCCCAGCCGGGAACAGCGCCGATAACGGGAAGGAAGCCTGGTGTGAAAGGGCGGAATCCGACTCTAATCTCCTCCATTGTGCTGTCCGCTAACTTTGGTGCTAAATGCAATCCTTTATTCAGAACCTCTTGTACTCCCCCTGCTGTTACTCTCGTATCATAACCTTCGACATCATTTTCATGTGTGGCTCCAATCACGATCTTCTGTTGGTCAAAGGTAAGCAGATATTGATCAGAAGGCGGAATAATTAATGGCCAGCCGCCGGTGTCGTGTTCCCCCTGAACTCGCAAGTGCATAATTTGCGCCTTCTGATAGCTTACCTGAAAATCAAGTCCTAATGGCTGAAAAAGTGGGTTAGCCCATGCTCCTGCACATACAATTACAAGCTCAGATGTGTAGCTCTGTTCACCTACGGTTACACCTGTAACACGATTCGACTCATATTGAAGCGTAGCATCACCATTTATAAAGACAGCGCCATTTCTTTGAGCGGATCGGAGCAGAGCATCACGCAGCGCACGACCGTCTACTCGAGCGGCACCACTTATATGTACGGATCGATATCCCTCAGCCAACAGAGGAAATCGTTCCTGCGTTTCTGATTCATCAAGCTGTGTGATCTCCCCGATTTCTGGTGCATCTGCTTTACGTACGTATGCGCGCTCTTCCATTTTGATGAGTTTCTCAACATCTTCATGTATACAGAGAGCTCCCACTTGCGCATAACCCGTATCCGTCTCCCCTTCGCTCTGGAGATCCTGGATTAACTGCGGATAGAAATGGGCTCCGGCCTTCGCTAATCGGTACCAAGCTTTATTGCGTCGCTGTGACAGCCATGGACATATAATCCCTGCTGCAGCGTCTGTAGCTTGTCCTTGATCCTTACGGTCTACAATCAGGACATCCGCTCCGAACTTAGCCAACTGGTAAGCGGTCGATGCCCCAAGAATTCCTGCTCCTACAACGATGATTTTTTTCATACTTGATTTCCTTTCCTCACTTCCTTTGACTATTATAACGAACTTTTCCTGAAAGGATAACATAAGCGATAGGTTCCAGTTTCTGTTTTCAGCGAAGAACCAATTCCTGAGCTGTAAGTTCAACAAAAGAAGAGCTTGATGGTTCAAGCTCTTCCTGGTACTTTATCTTATTTCTTGTTTATTTACATACACGTTCATTCAATACTTGCAAGCAACTGAACGGTTCCTTGAAATTCATTGATATGTTCGAGAATAGCTTGGAGAATGTGAAACCGTAAGTTTCAAACTTACTTAGTCTATTACTGCTGACATAATCTTCTTAATCAGTGACCATCTATCCCGAGGATTCGGCATGAATTCAGATGCAATGGAGATGACAAGAGCTTGATCTGGAACGCAGCAAATAACGTTGCCTCCATCGCCTAGTGCCATGTAAGCAAGTGCCCCATCCTCTTCACGCAGCCACCATAGATAACCGTAATGATTTGGATTCATCGCTGTTGATGCAGCAATCCATGAGCTGGATAGGATTTGATGATTGTCCCACATACCACGGTTCAAATATAGAACACCGAACCGAGCCATATCACGGGGACTTAATGTAAGTCCCCACCCTCCTGTAGAGTTGCCGTCCGGGTCTTGCACCCACCCTCTTACCTTCTTCCCGAATAAATGATCAAAGTCATATTCCTTCATCTCATAATCAGGGATTATACTCATGCCGATGGGTGCGAATAATCGTTCGTTGGCAAACGATTGAGCATTCTGTCCAGTGCTACGCGTAATAATGGCCGATAGTAAATGTGCCCCTGCCGTTGAATATTTAAAAGCCCCAGTACTTCCGTTCTGCCCTAACATATCCAGCGTATAAATCATCCAGTTAGGCTGCATACACATCTTGTCCAGCGGCTCCCGCCAGTCCTCAAATGCATAAGGAGCCGTCATCGTGAGAAGATGACGAAGGGTGATTTCTCGCCTCTGACTGTGAGCCGTATCAGGAACATATTCAGGAAAGAAGTCGATCACCCTCTGGTCTATATGTTGAATGTAGCCTGCATCTATAGCAATACCAATCAGCGCGGATAGCACACTTTTTGTCACCGAGGCTACATGGTGCGTATCATCTGGGCCGAAGCTATTGAAATACCTTTCGTAAGCAATGTATCCATGTCTCGCAATGACCATCCCGTTTATATTGCTATACTCTGATCGTATGATAGGTTCAAGCGTTGATAGCGTATTAGCATCCATTCGCAAGACAGATGGGGCCTCAACTTGCCACTCTGTAGTTGTTAAGTCATTTCTATTCATATCGCAACTCCTTCAAGAGTACTGTACTAGATAATTTGTTTAACCTAATTAAGGATGATGGAAGTCTCAGATTCTATCTTTTCTTGACAGGAAAATATACCTCAGTAACCATCGCCTCAGGCTCATCGGCTTGATTTGGATCAGTTACATAGACTTCATAAGGGGAGTTCACTAGTGCATAAGCTTCTTTTTCTACCCACTCCCTTAACTTGGCATATACCGAAGTTAATTCTGCATATGGCCCCCTCACGACTGACTTTGCGCATAGTCCTTCCGACAAATCTCTTGTTCCCTTAACCGGTTCCCGAATCGGAATAGCAAACTCTGTATCGTTGCCTGCAGGGTTGTATTCTGGACTGTGATAAATCGTCATTGGTGTGCCCGTCATTGTGAGATGATCGGCGGCAATTTTTTCATAGAGTACGCCAAAATGCTTGCCAT
This sequence comes from Paenibacillus sp. MER 180, assembly GCF_023713665.1. NCBI lineage: Bacteria > Bacillati > Bacillota > Bacilli > Caryophanales > Paenibacillaceae > Paenibacillus > Paenibacillus sp. MER 180. The sequence goes on from NZ_JAMAVT010000021.1 coordinate 98,672, forward strand.
ATCCAGCAGCGTAGTCATCGCTGCTCATCATCCGACGCATATACAAAATATTCATAGGCTGAGTCTCAACAAGCTGCACTTCAATATGATCAAGGTACGACATGATCGATACGCCCTCTTCTAAATTTGCAATATCATGATTCATTTGTGCAAGCGTGAGTTCTAATGCTTGGATTTTGAGTTGTAATTCCTCTCGCTTGCTGTACAGGGAATCGCACAACTTTTCTTCCGAATCATTCTCCTCCCACGCGAGCATGTCTTTAATCTCCTCTAGTGGGAAGTGATAAGATTTTAAGCGGTTAATGAATAGCATTTTTGTAAGCTGCTTAATGGAATAATATCGATATCCGTTTTCAGGATTAATTTCACTAGGATTAATTAATCCGATTTCACCATAATATCGAAGTGTTTTGGTCGATACTCCGCATATTTTCGAGAATTCTCCGATTGACAACAAGTGATACCCTCCGTTCTTTGATCATTTATCCAGTCATCAGTTTGGATCGTATATCGTTCTGTGTTCAACTCCACTGTACCTCTTCCCCTAAGGGCAAAGTCAACTCCTACCGTTCATGTCTCCCCATCTAGGTTACAGATGTTCATAAATAATATAAAGCTGAAAATGACATGCTAAATGTGATGAAACGCTCAGTTCAACTTAGGGTGCTTTGTATACATCCTAGCGACAAGAACATATAAGAACAGATTCCATCGTGGAGGATTGCGCATCATGCAAAAAAAATCAACCATCGTCATGATTCTCTTGCTCTCTATGCTGCTTATCATTTCAGGCTGTGGGAATGCAAGCAAGAAGCCCGAGACAAATGCGGGCGAGAACAAAAAAGTACAAGAAGAGAAGGATAAGGGGAAGAAAGATGCCACATCAGGTGCTTCAGCGGCGAAGTATACTCCGCTTGAGGAATTGAAGGATAGCTACGATATCGTCATCGTTGGCGCGGGGGGTGCTGGCATGACTGCCGCGCTTGAGGCGAAGGCAGCTGGCATGAACCCGGTCATCCTTGAGAAAATGCCGGTTGCAGGCGGCAATACAAGCAAAGCATCATCGGGTATGAATGCGTCAGAAACGAAGTTCCAGAAGGAACAAGGCATTTCGGATAAAAATGACTTATTCTATGAAGAGACGCTCAAAGGCGGACATAACACGAACAATAAGGACATGCTCCACTTCTTCGTAGACAATTCGGCCAAAGCAATCGACTGGCTTGATTCTATCGGGATCACACTCAACAATATAACCATTACCGGGGGCATGAGCGAGAAGCGTACCCACCGTCCCAAAGACGGTTCAGCCGTGGGCCAGTATCTCGTGACTGGTTTGCTTAAAAATGTACAAGAAAAAGGCATTCCGGTTTTTGTAAATGCGGATGTTAAAGAAATTACAAGTTCAAATGGCAAAGCAACGGGAGTGAAGGTTGGATTCAGCCAGCATGGAGAAAAAACGATTGCAGCAAAATCGGTTGTCATTACAGCTGGTGGTTTTGGAGCCAACATGAATCGCATTGCTGAAGTTCGTCCCGACCTGAAAGGCTATGTCACAACGAACCAACCGGGAAGCACAGGTGATGGCATCTCTATGGTTGAGAAAATGGGCGGAACTACGGTTGATTTGAAGCAAATTCAGGTGCATCCTACTGTACAGCAGGAAAACTCCTACCTGATTGGTGAAGTTGTGCGCGGCGAAGGTGCGATTCTCGTTACGAGCAAAGGGAAGCGATTCGTTAACGAGATGGCTGCTCGAGACAGTGTAACGACTGCAATTACAAAGCTGCCAGAGAAAAACGCGTTCCTTATATTTGACGCGGGTGTCCGCTCACGAGCAAAAGACATCGAACAGTACGAAAAGATGGGTTTTGTCAAAACAAAAGACTCGATCAAGGCGCTGGCAGAAGAAATTAAGGTACCGGCTGAAGAGCTGCAAAAAACGCTCGATACGTGGAACAGTGCGGTGAAAAATAAGAAAGACGCGGAGTTCGACAGAAAAACGGGGATGGATCATGAATTGTCAGCTGCCCCATTCTATGCGATCAAAATCGGCCCAGGGATTCACTACACCATGGGTGGCGTAAAAATCAACACGAATACAGAAGTGCTGGACAAGGACGGCAAGCCTATCCCAGGATTGTTCGCTGCAGGTGAAGTGACAGGTGGATTGCATGGCGAGAATCGAATTGGAGGCAACTCCGTTGCGGAAATTATTATCTTCGGTCGCCAAGCCGGTACGAAGTCAGCTGAATATGCAAAATCGATCAAGTAAGCGATAAAGCTTTTATGAGGAATATCAAATTAGCCTACCCAAGGATTGAATAGTAAATTGCTGCATCACAGAATGACCCCACCGACGCATTGGCGTTCTGGCGGGGTCATTGTCATTTTTAGATGATGTGTATCTGTACCCCATTAAAATAGCTTGTAGCCTTAGTCCCCGATGATATGCGATATATTCATATTGCCGCGCTCTCTATTTGATTCGGGGTGTAGATAGCAATTCCTGTACGGTCTTGATTCGCAACCTGGATCATCGCTTGCGCTAGGACTTTCGCTTCAATTGCCAATCGGCTAGAAATTGGCCGCCGTTCATTTCTTACTCTTGCGATTTTCTACATCAATACCTGCACGTTGTAGTTTATCCTCTGCTTCCTCTTCAATGAGTTCTTTCAACTGGGTCAATACAGGACTAAAGTCGGTATGCTTCCCCATCATAAAGCTCATCTCGTATTCGATTTCAATCCATGTGCTTATATCCGCCTCATTGTGTTGGATTTGAGCTTCCAGTTTATCCAAAACATTTGCAACCTTGGCTTCATACGTTTGCTTATGTTCAAATTCGATCCACAGGTCATATACGTCTCGCCCTAGATCCCCTCTTAATGTTTCCCGAATTCGTTGTATGGCTTTCATTTCATTTTGAGCCTTTTGTTCTCGCAATTGTTCGTTGTTCATCGTATCGAATGCAGGGATATCTTTCGCTTCTGCTTCCACTAAATCATGAATAATGATCATTTTCAGCATTTTGGCGGTATCGATCTCTTGATCTAAATACGGCTCAATCAGCATGGCCATGAGCGATACTCTCCACGTGTGCTCCGCCACGCTCTCCTGTCTGCCGTTTGACAGCCAGCTGTGCCGCAGTTCAGACTTTAACTTCTCACCAAGATTAACCACGTTAAGTATATTCATCAATTGAGTCCTCATCGATTGTCTCTCCATCATTTCTTCGCTCCCGTTGCGTCATTGTCTTCTCTGTATTATGCTATGAATCTCTTAAGTGTAATAAAAAGATCCTATTCTTTCAAACAGGATCGAAGCGAGTCATGTTTATTTGTTAATATGATTAAATAAATGAGTCTTTACTCTTCAAGGAAAGAAAAAGGATTTACGCCCCCGCTGCTGAATATAGGTATTCTGCATTGTTTCGATACAAGGGAATTGACTTTTCCATCGATTTGCGCCTAAAATCACAATATTGAACATTAGAACAGATTGAAGGGATTTATATGCCATACATTCGATTTAAAGCTTTTCCAGATGCCTTCGTGGAAGAGATTACACCAAACATTGTAGAGGAGTTTGCCTCGATTGTTCGCGTGGAGCCGGAGAAGGTCAAGATTGAAGTACTGAATGTTCATATTATAACGAACACTCCGCTTTCGGTCGAGATTATGATGTTCCAACGGGACAAGGAAACACATGACGCCGTTGCCGCCAGCATCGACCATATGTTGCGAGAGCGAGGATATCCAGGCGTTCACATTTTCTTCATCATCCTCGATCCGCACTATTATTATAAAGAAGGCAAGCCATTGAGATGATGACGGGTTTCATGTCGATTATTTTCCATTTCATTTACACACACTAGTGTATAGATGATGATTGCAGGAGGTATCGGCATGAACGCACAACGCGCACAAGAGATCGCAGGCTCTCCAATGCTGGCTAACGTAACCTACAACGGTAGACAAGTTTATATTCAGCATGTAGATTCCGACAACGAATCTGCTCGAATTTATCCACTTGACGATCCAGAGCAGGAGCAGGATGTTCCTTTAGCGAACTTGATTGAGCATCTTGGATAGAATGGCCGGTCGAGCCTGCTCAGCAAAAAGTGCCTTTTTATAGATAGGCACTTTTTGTTATTCGTTAATTCCCTTTACGGTAATATATAGGGAAATCACAAAAAGCCGCAGTCAGAAAATCTGATGCGTCCTTTTTCCGGTTTTCCTGCTCTAAGGATTAACCGGCTTTTCATCAATGTCCAAAGAAATATAAAGTAGTAGACATGTTGCTTGCCATGTTTAGTACGATGCGAGCTGTTATAGTGGATTATGGATGAGGGCTCATCGAAACTAACGGAATTTATGGAACGATACCAAACTTCGATTTCCCATGCAGTTTTACAACCATTCCTCTATCCCCTCGTTATGATGGAAGCCGGAGCGGCTTTCATGAACTCCGGCTTTTGATTTATTTCTTTATTTTGGAAAAGGATTCGTAGCCTGGCACCTGCTATCAGTGCTGTCAGTAGTGCATGCTACCATAACGCTTGTATTGCTGCCTGCACCCTCAGAGAGAGGAATCGTACCGGTCATCGTAGGAGTTGTATAGGTCACTCCCAGGTCGGTACCGATTGTGAATGTTCCGGTAATAAGACTAACAAGCTGACTTCGGAGTATCCATCCGCCTTGGTTTGGATTGATAACGAATGTCATACTACCGCCATCCATTACTGCAGTCGATTGCATGTTCGACCAGGCATACCCCAATTTAGCTGTTACTTGAACGTTGACCGGGGAATCCTTGCCTGTTCCAACCGTTACAGATATTTCTGATGAGACTGTATTCGTGTACTGATTAACCTTCGTTGTCGACCAGTTCAGAGTTCTATTGACTGCCGAACTGGTACCGTTCCAGATCGCTTCATCAGAAACAGTTTTGTATGAAGAAAACGAGGTTACTGGACTAGATGCAGAATTGTAGTATACCGAAAGAATTCGCGGTGACGTATCGTCATACATTTTCAATGCACGGAAATCGGCAAGAGTCTTTAGATAATTGTCAAAATTATTATCGGTATAATGTTTTATTTTCCATATTTGGTTTGATTTAACTGGGTTGCCGCAAGTGTACCTAATTGGCCATTCCCCGTTATTGATATTGCCATCTTTGATATCCACGCATTGCCAGTCGCTTTAGACGCTGCGAATTACATAGGTATCACTAGTACTCGAGCCACGTTGAACGTAAAATTTCTGCGAAACGGAAGTGGTGTTACAGCTTTTCACACTGAGAACATCGAACCATTTAGCTTTCCAGCCATCATAGCCCTTGGTGTTGTCAATACATACAGCTGGATTCTTGACGGATTTTAACTGGAATGTTCCATCTGAGGCTACAACCATCGTCCATTCCTGGTTAAGGTTCCCATATCCTCCGAAATTATATACTTGAAGCTTTTGCCCATCGTTTGCTTTACCGTCCGGTATATCGAGTACTTGATCTTTACCGCCAACAGCCGTCTGTATATAGACAGGCCCCTTTTCCCCACCTTGAATAGAATCCGGTACAAGCGGCGCAGCAGCAAAGACAGGACTACTATTCAACAGCACGCACAGACAGAGCATCAATGTCATGACGACCGAATATTGAAGCCTCCGTAATAACGATACCTTATTCCGATTACCGGGTTTGAATCCATATTGCAAGTTAACCAGCCTCCCAATGATATGGTTTGTACTGCTGTGAAACGCAATCATTGTTTCGTCATGAATCATGATGCACAACGAGGATCAATACATGTTTCACCTCCAAGAATAGGCTTAAGCCTCTCGGAATACATAGTTCCTCATCGGCTCTAACCTGGCAGCCAGGGTCTTTTATTGTTTCACCCCCAAAATCGAGGTGCGAACAAACTTTACTCTTGATATTTCTAAAATGTTGTGAAATAGGGTCGAGCTCCTCGCGATCCCGCTAACATGCTGCTCAGGATCAAACTCGGGATCAGCGTGGATGACTGGGGCCTTGCGCTTCGTTTTGTTGGCGGTGACATTGGTGGTACTGCTGCAAGCAAAAATGTTCATAACAAGAATATATGACCACTATTGACAGTTTTTACTAACAGATTTAATCTATCATTATTTGCGCTTATTTACTACATCTTTAATAAATTTTTATTAATTAAATCCCTTAACCAGGGAGGGGGCTATTCCCTAAAAATGAAGATGTTAACAAATAATATTTAGTGGGGATTCTATAAGCCAAATTGAAAACTGGACGAACTGATCGAACATTTTACGATACTGCCAAATAGATGAACATGGCAGGATGTTCCGTTTGCGAACCTGATTGAGCATCTTGGATAAATGATATTCGGTGTATTGCCGGCTGCATAACAAAAAGTGCCTTCACCAAGATAGGCACTTTTTTCTATAACTGTTTTGTATGATTGAACTCACTTAAAAACTTACCTGGGCATTGGTCATTCTATCCCCGATTGGGAGGAGTAGTGATTCTACGTAGATAGCTAACATTTCTTTCTTAGAGATCCTGTTTTACTAAGGATTCTGTTATTTTCCTATTAGATTTTTAATCGCCAACATCGAATTATCCTGAATGATACCTGTATCTACGAAACCAAATGAAGCGTATAATGTTTTAGCTATGGCATTACTTGTTCGATAAAAGAGGGTTACATATTCTGCTTCCCCATATGGCATATTTTCAATATCCATCAACATTTTTTCAAAGGCAAGTTTGCCATATCCTTTCCCCTGATAACTCTTTTCAATCATAATATGCCATATAAAATAGCTCTTCTTACCGTAAAAAACTTCATTTTCAAATGATTCATGATCCAACGTATCATAAATATACATCAAAAATCCAACCGCAACTCCATCGGCATAAATAGCAATGGGAGTCGCTGGTATCCCGTCTGCGTTCAACATATGAGCGTCTGCAAAGCTTCTGAGGTTAGTAGTTTGTATAAAGTCTTTCTGGTTTTCTCCTACTTCAAGTGCTATTAATTCATCTATGTTATCCCCGGTTATTTTTCGTAATTCGATCATTTATTTATCTCCTCTCCTAAGACAAGCCACTTTCACATATGGCCTAAAACATTCCAAATATCATTTCCATAATTCTCAAAATAGGGCACACAAAATATTCACCAAAGCTAACTCTTTTTCACCTGTGATTTCTAACCCTTGTTCCGCAAAATGGCCCGTTTTTTGAATTGGCATAATCCATCTTGTCAATGCAATTTATATTTAAATCTACAGTTGGACGGTGTTAGATGTGTTCGCTTTTTTTATGTACTCGGTATCGAGTATTGAATAAAAATACTGGTCAACCCATTGGTTCTTCCACATTAATTCCTCTTTGAAAGTCCCTTCTCTTCTCATTCCTAACTTCTCCATAAGGGTCATGGATTTCACATTGTGACAATTACACATACCAACGACTTTATGAGCTCCTAACTGATGGAATGAGAAATCAAGTAATAGATTTATGGCTTCTAATCCGTAACCGTGTCCTTGGAATTCTGGGATTATCGCAAATCCGAATTCCCAACTCTTTCGGTGTTCGGAGTAACTCCATATTTGAGCTAAGCCAACAGGAATTGACTTTCCATCGGCTTCCTTCGTTATGACAAAATTATATTGGGATGTTGAATTCATTGTTTCAAGATACGTTTGCCTAACCTTCTCCTTATCGGATTCAACATCTTCTTCAAACAACCAGATATCGTTGTTTGTTTCTAGTTCACATACAAAATCTAAGTCATTAGCTGTAACCCTTGAAAGACTTACACGCTCTCCATCGATCTTCATCCGAATCCTCTCCTTTTCTATAAATCTGCCTCAACTCCCGAACATATATGGATAGGCGAACCTAGTGGTCATAAAGTTAGCTATGCATCCGTGCATCTTTCTACGGTATTATTCTCCGTGTCTATAATCATGTCAGGCTGCAGCGGTTCATCGTAATGGACATCCATTAGCAGTATACAAGAGCGATACTGCTTTAAATGATTGTAGCAATGTGAGAATCGAGTCGATAGACAGCAAACAAATCTAAACCGTTCTTTACAATCGAGTAGGAGGCTACCCATTAATTGAGTAGCCGACCTCTCACACCACCGTACGTACCGTTCGGTATACGGCGGTTCAATCGTTTGAGTGCAATTTGCGAAGATGCTCGTACCGAGCAGGGAAGT
>NZ_JAMAVT010000022.1:0-99923 GCF_023713665.1 Paenibacillus sp. MER 180
AGCTATATGACTACGTAAATTGGTTCAACAAACATCGCATCCATGGAACCTTAGGCTATATGAGTCCAGTAGATTACAGAAGATTATCCCTTAAAAAAGCTGTCTGATTTAGTGTTGACAATCCAAATTCATCGAATTCCAAGCGCACATAATCATCGCCTTCTAGTGGCGTACATTGTGCGGTTAGAGGTTTAAGAGGAGGTTTTGGTTTAGGTGGTTTAGGTTCCTCATTATCATCACATGTCGTATCAGCCCTTAATATCCAACCTACTGATTTAAATCGTATACCAGAACCAGCTGTTTTATTCAGAGCTTCGTAATGTAAAATACCTGTTTCTTCATCAAATCTTAGACCTAACTGTCCTGTACCGACGACACCGTCATTAGCTCCACCACCTATATCCCCATAGGCATCTATAGGAAACAGTGCAAGTATGAGTATAATACAAAGTAAAGAGTTGAGTATCCTTTTATACAACTACTTCAACTCCTTATATAGATAAGCTCCCTTTGTAAACATATTACCAGTAGAGCCTATCTTTAGAGTACCTTGAATATCTTGACTATTCGAGAACAAAGAAACATCAGAGTATGTTTCATACCATTTACCTTTCTTCACCCAAGTTACTTTGTCAGATCTACCTCCAGGATTGTAACTGTCACCGTTGAATTGAGTTATATCTATTGCATTCAATACACGGAATTTGAACTTAGTTCTGATAAACTGAGTTCCATGATAAGAATAAATAGTACTTGTATCAGGAAAAGCATACCCTTCTACAATGACTTTATTCTTTTTCATGAAACTAACAAATTCATCAAAAGGCATTGGATTCATATATCCGTTGTGACCCATTAAATCGAAAGACTTGCTAAAGTAAGCAGTTGCATTAATCGTGCGATAGTCTACGTTCAGGGCAAATTTGTAATAATCCTTGACATTCTTAGCAATTCGGTCAAGTTCTTCCTTAGTAAATCTGTTGATGTAGTTCTTCGCATCAATCTGACCTTTCATATGGGTGATCATGTACTTCTTGATTCCGTATACATTGTCTGGAGTATCGGACATAAGATTCCATTCTTTAGATGTTTGCTTAGTACGAAGCTCACGACCCCATCTGTCTACAGTGACAGCTCCGGAATCAATCTTATTCTGATATGCAACACTCGTGATGTTGATACCACCGTAACCGCCGTCATAAGTAACTGCCGATTCAAGTGTCTCACTAACAAATCGAAGAGGAACTACGACCCGACCTTCTTTCTTGATTGCCATTGCATCAAGTGTGGTAGTATTTCCGTTTACAGTAACATTCTTCGAACCAACCGGCATTACGATCGTATTGCCCTTATGAATGATAGTTACGATTTGTTTCACATTATCCCACTTAACATCGGCCCCTAGTTTCTCACTCACGAATCGGATAGGAACCATCGTATTGCCAGCATCATCAATATAAGGCTCTATATCTGGTAGAGTTACTTTCTTACCATCTACAATAAGATCAATTGCAAGGGACGGTTTCCGTACCTCAGGTAAAGAAGTTGCTGCACTTGCCATAGGGACCGACGAGAAAACGGTAGTACCCACAATGATCGCCATCAACGTTTTCTTAAACATATTTATCACATCTCCTTGTAGACATTTTAATCTATTGCTACTTTACCGAAACGCTTCTTCAAATACGGCCATGACTTCTTTGTTCTCATAAGGCTTTGTATGGTTGTATGCACATGCGCGAATATGCGGAAGATGCGGAATAATAATTAATTTCGCGAGTAACGGATCAATTGATAGATCGTGCATCATGCGTACCGTATCAATCGGCGGATCGATGAGAATCACTTTCTTCGCAATATTCTCTTCCGTGAACGATTCGATCGTCTGCTTCAACAACTTCGTCCCCCGTGTCGTGCCATCTGTGATGAAATGAACAGATAGTGCGGAAGGTGCAAGGCGACTGAGCAACTCCGATTGTCCTGCATCCAGAATCACATGAATATGCGCATAATAGTTCAATCGCGTCTTCAATTCAGCGACGACCTCATCGACACGCTCCAACGTCTGATTCAGATTCCCTTCAACACAGACAAATTGCTGCTCCAGCCGCTGCTCCAAGAATGTATCCAGCGCTATCGGCTCCACGCCATACTGCCGTAACTTTGACTCCCCGGTGAGATCGAGCAGCAATGTATTCTGACGACGCGATACCACGCCCGCCCACGTTAATACTGTAGCCGTACGACCCGTGTCCTCAGGCCCAACGAAGATCCGCAGAGAATTTTTGATGACACTATCCACGATCACGACATCTTCTACACGCTGCGATAAGAGCAAATTGATTAACTTCTGCTGATATTCAATAATCGTCGCATCTTCCTCACATAACTTGAACACAAGATTGATCAGGCTCTTAATCTTCTCTTCCATAATGGACAACGATACGCGATTCTGCTGTAAGTCTCCTAATATCTTCGTCGTCAGCGCTCCAATATTCGAAGGGGTGAAGATGGGTTTCAGCGGATTCATCACCGCATTAATATAGTCATTGTTCGACGGCAACTCCGCTTCGAATTGTTCGAGCAGCCCGCTCACGCTCTGATCCATCGCTTGATAGACTTCGATGACTCCCTTCGATAATTCCATGAGCTCCATCTGAACCTGCAATCGAGATTCGATGAGTGACTGCAATCGACTCTGATCTTGGTAGACGAGCTTCACAGAAGCAACACCGTCCAATGCTTGTCTCACGCCAGCGATCCGGGCATCCACCGTCTCTTCCGCGGATTTCATAATGGCGACCATGATGGACATGATCTTATCGGCGACGATGCTGCTCTCCAGTCCTTTGTATGCGGCACGATCAATCCCCAACGCTTTGAGCTTCTCGAATCGTTCTTCTGCCGAGAGCGACGTATCCTTGAAGACATCGATAATCTGTTGATCGAGCAGTTCCAGCATCTTCATCAGATTCGCATATTGCGTATTCTCGTCCATCAACTCGCGTAGAATCGTATCTTTCTGCAGTGATTTTTTAAAAAAGTCAAAATCACCGAATTTCCCCATCTCAGCCACTCGGGCTTCCAGCGTCGAATAAGGTTCGACATAGGGTTCTTCCGCCACTGCAACCTCAGCTTCAGCCAGCAAGACGGTAGGCTCCGGCTCTAAGTCCGCTTCGGGTTCGACAGGTGGTTCTTCCTGTATCTGCGGCGGCGCTGGCGGCAATAAGACCGTCTCGAGCAGCGAAGCATCATACGTCTTCTTATCCGCTGATTCCAACACACGGTTGTCCGATCCAATGAGACGAATCTCAATAATCGTATTAATCGCATCCTGAATGCCTTCGGGAGTAACCTTGTCCGCTTTCACCTTCGTCACATCGCCTTGAATCAGCTCCGTATCCTTATCTTTCTGATAGAAGTAGACGACGCCGACCGAAGGATGCCGCTCTTGGATCGCTTCGTTCAATCGCAGTCCCAAGGCCCCCCGCATATCTTTCGGCCCAAGCACGATCGCATCCATATTAGAGACCGCCGGGTTCAGTGGAAGTGTCTCTATCATTTTCTTCACATTGGTCTGAAACCCTTTCTCTCCTAACGCTTTCTTAACAAATGGGCCTAATGCTGCTCCATATATCATGTGTCCTGCTTCCTCCCATGAATGAGTTCACCTGAATCATTGGAATTTATCTTTATAATCTTTGAGAAACTGTATATTCAATTGCGAATTCCGATCCGCGTTATACATGTATGGGAAATAATATCCGCCCACAATATGCGCCTGCTTCATAAAAGGTTGATCTAAGTTATACGTCCTCGCGACGAACTGAAGCAGATGCTCCATATATGTCTTAGATGCGTCGAACGTCTTCTGTTCTCCCTTCGTACGTTTCCCAGGCTCTGACTTCGATGCACGCTTTAGCTTCTCATAATCCTCGTTTAACTGCTTTATGAGATCTGCCCGTTTCGCGGCATACGGCTTGTTCAACTCTTTGACACGCGTCTTCAACTCTTGAACCGTTGCTTCCATCACATCCATCTCTTGGCGGTGTTGCTGCTTGATCTTAGCAAACTCTACCGCTTGTTGTTTCAATTCCGCGGTAATCTGATCCTTTGCGGATGCACCCGGCTGAATGATTCGAATGCCATACCCCGCCAAGCCGGCTAATATCGCCACGATACAGGTCCACACAATCCATTGCCACGCCGTGTGGGTGACACGGACGTCGAATCGCTCCAGTCCTGACGCTTCGTTGACTTCTCACGCGTGGCTGCCGCTCGCTGGAGCTTCATCTCCAGCATATGTATCGCCATCTCCAGCTCTTTTGCAACGCTAGACTGCGCGTTCAACGCGAGTAAGGATCGGTATACTGCCATTGCATCCTGCAACATGCCTTGTGCTTCGAAATCCTTCGCATGACTCAGAAGCGATGCATTCAATGTCCCCTGTTCACTCTCAATCTCCGTCTGCCTTACCGCAACTTCGGGCTGTGCCTTGCCAAGAATCAATTGCTCCATCTTCGATAACGCTATGAGCCACTCCCCGAATGTCGGGCATTGACTGAGATCATGGCTTCCCCACGCTCGAACGAACAAGGATGTCAATTCCTCGCCCCACGCCATGCGGAGCGATTCCTTCATGGCCTGATACCGCTCGCAATTCGTTCCGAGCTCGCCGGGCGCGTAATAACTCTCCCCCCATACTTGCGATACGAACGTATCTGTGCATGAAGCCAGCATCTCGCCTAATAGCACGGCGCCTGCGAATCGATCTGCGTTCGCACACCACATCGAGGCTTCATTCAACCGAGGGAATCCGTATCCTGGCGATCCCGCAGGTACATATTCGGGCCGTTCGAACCCTGATATAGCCGATAACATTCATGCTGTATCCTCCCTCTCCGTTACGGTAATTGAGATTAACGTAACGCTTAACCGAATCATTAACTCGATTATATACCGCTTAACCGAAACGAACAATGACTTTCTATAAGTGCGGTGATATAATTACTTCATAAATCAGTACGGTTAAGCGTTACTCGTCAGGAGGATAAGCATGGCAATTCGAGTAAAGTTACGCCAGTTGTTAGAGCAGAAAGGAATATCTCAACGGGAACTGGCACGATTAACAGGATTACGAGCTAGCACAATCAACCATCTGTGTTCTGACAATGTTGACAGGGTCTACTTAGAGACATTAGAACTCGTCTGCAAGACCCTGGGCGTCAGGATTGAAGAACTAATAGAGATTGATTGAGCCGTCATACCGCTCACAGCGGCAACAGCGGAATATCTCTCTATTCATGTAAAGAAAAGTCCACCCTATTTACACTCCAAGAATTAAGAATCTCCCTGAAAATGCAGACCGCCCACGGCGTGTCTGCTGTTTCTTATTCAAATGATTTTTCTCTTGATTCTTGTTTATTGAGTATTTGTTAATGATTCTTATTAGTGAGACTGCCAGTCTGTTTACGACAGACTTTGTGTCCTCATTGCAAACAATCCGTCCACGATAACCGACAATCTGTCAAAATCGCAGACAATTTGTCTACAACGGCTGTTTGGTATCCCTCAACAGACTGGTTGACGGTTATCAGGACACAAGTTCGGTTGAAATAACAGACAGTGTCCGTTATTGCTCGTTCACATCGGACGGAAATCTCTTAGCTAATTCCACTTTCAGGAACTGGGTATAACTGTCCAGTATCTCCTTCTCTGCAAACTTATCCATAGGAAAGCGATGTTCATGAAGTCGTTGCAGTTTGGCTTAAACACTTTGGACTCATCACTCTTTACTATCCCTTTCATCCATAGCGTCAGCTCTCGTTCATTGACTTGCTTCCTCACACCTCCGATAAACTCATGTGTCTTTTCGCTCATTAGCAAATACGGATGGCAGTGTAGATAGTTCGGCAGATAATACGTGTTGTTCTTTCGGTCTTGACTGACTAGATTCATCTTCTTTTCTTCAAGTTCCTTGATATGCCGCTCTATCGACTTGGAACTACATCCGACATTACGTGCAATCATTTCAATGGTAGGGTAGCACAACGTCTTATCGCTCATATAAGCGATTAAATCCATCAGAATCAGCTTCTCAAACGCACTCAAGCCAATGCAACGGAGAATCTTTACTGGTACTTTGATATAGCCGTTGTGATGGGACGTGAACTGATTCGCCCGACTTACTTCATCCATGTACGTGTTGGCAGCTTGATTGTTCTTTTTCAACCATAGGTCTTTCACTTTCGTTGCCCTCCTCTTTGAGTGTTCCGCCCTGCGGCGTCTATGATGTCAGGAAGGCGGCTAGCCTTCACGTTGCCTTACCTGTATATGTAAACTGCTCGTCAGCAGAGTTCTTTCTTACGACGTAACAATCGCTGTAAAGGTCAGTTCAGTTGCGGTGAGCATTACCGCCCCTACTATGAATTGTCGTGCTATCCTTCCTAGAAGATGCGACTTCTTACCTTTTCACCGTCTCTATCGGGACAGGGTATCGTACAGTTGCGATGGGTTTTGAAAAAAACGCAGATAACGAAGCTAATAAAAAACAGGGTCAATCATGGTGGTATCTGACCATAATCAACCTGAATCGTGTAACTGCATTGCATTATTTAGGTATACTTTCTCAAGCATGGATGTGCGTACAAGGAATTAATGAGGTTCTTATACTGGTATTACATAGGTTACGCATGATTAGACTCAGCCGCCGTTTCATTCGGCACTGGGTGGGGGTAAAAGAAAGACCTTGGGGATTACCGCCCCCAAGGTCAATGCATATCTTATGAGCTATGCTGACTAGATTCTCCTACCTAAATCTCTATCAGCTTCTATTTGAAGCTCTATCGTTTTAGATCCCATGTATTTCTGTGCAGTCCCTAGAATCGATCTGTCATTCCCGAGTATCTCCAAAACCGTAACTGAAAAAACGTTCATTAAGTGAGCATCTTCGTCATTAGATACTTCTTCAAAATATTTAAAAATACTTTCTAACAAATTGATGTTTCTTTCCTCTCTTAATAGTTTAATTATTTCAGGCATGAAGATGTCCTCAATTATGACCGTTTCTAGCACTTTGCCGTTAAACGTGATTGATTTTCTATACGCAGCCTCAGTTGACGGTAAAAACTCTAGCATTTTTCTCAAGAATTCTTCCGATTTTTTATTCATAAGCACCGACTCCTCTAGTTAAACAATCTTATTGCTGCCTCTAAATCATCTCTTAAAGCATCAAGTATATCTAAGTCATTAAGACCAAGTTTCCCGGATTTCGCTAGATTATTTAAATTATCTAACCGTTCCTGTGCTTTTAATAGATGTTTTGAAGAACCCGCGAAAAACTCCTGTGTTAGTATAGCTGCAGTTCCGCCATCTCCAACTACTCCACCTTCTCTATAAAGTTCATTTATTGTACTTCTTAAATCTTTATTTTGAACAGCAGATAACAATCTTTCTCTAGTAGAGCCAGAGAATTCGGGCATTTTGTCTAAAAGTTTAGTAACACTATTTACACTACAATTTGTGTTATGCACCCAAATCCCAAGGTCACTGACGAAATAGGTATGGAATCCATCAACCGTCATGTTGTAGACCTTAACGTGCTTGTGCAACAGTTCAATACTGGTTATTTCCAGTGTATTCCCATCACTCTGAACAAGCAAGTCACCAACTTTGAGGTCTTTGACATACGTCCACCCTTTGCCCTCCACATAGAAAGGATGGTTAAAGGTCGATTCAATCGTCTGACCGCCTACATGAATCTTATAAATCTCATCCGTCTCATGGTTGAACGTAGCCGTAACTTTCTTATAGGCTACCTCACCAGTTACTTCATCCTTCGAGAGAACCTTATCTCCGACTTGAATGTCTTCGATATTCTTCTCCCCTTCGTCTGTTTGAACCTTAGTTCCAGCTACGAAACAGTTACATCTGGTCAGTAGACTCTTAGATGCATCCAAAGTTTCTTCGGTTAACTGAACACCTCGTAGCGTAAACTTCCCTTCTGTATTTTTAAGTATAATTATTAATTTTCCCTCTTCGATAATTCTACCGATTGGGATAAAATTCAAACTCGCTAACACTTTATCAAATATAGTCGAATCAGGGTCTAACAGCGTATACACATCACTGACCATCATGACATTAGAAATTGCTTCTACACCCTCTCCCAAGAGTGCATTCAAATCATCAAGCATTTGAAAAGCATACGCAAATTGAACATCTATAATGTCAGGGTCGTATGGATCCGTTGTTGATTCATCACCTAATTTGAACGTGCCAGTGGTATGCAGTTTATACGGATTGGACACACCTGCAGGCAAATCGCACAAAGTACCTGCAATTATAACGCTCGCTCCTGGTGGGAAATTACCAATATACCAGCAAACGCCAACCTCGATTTGAGTAGCATCTTCCAAGATGGCTTTTATATATCGAGGTTGCTCACTATATCTTATCGTCTGCGGAAATTGCTGCACAGCCACTACATTTTTGTTTTCTATGAATCCATAGGTGTAACTATAGCTACTGGATACATCTTCAGGCACACCGCACAAAACGCCTATGTTAAACGTTGAATCCCCACTACGTACAACACCATTTTCCCAACATATGGTTACAGGAATGATCCTGCCATCATCAAGCGTTGCATTTACTTGGGTTGGTAACGGATTGCCCACCTTAACTGAAGCATTCTCTACATGGACAATCTTTGCTACGGTATCTCTTGTCGGCCACTCCCTGAATATAAATGGAGCTTTCAGATTCCAATTATTTGTAATTCCACCAGTTGGTTCTAATGTACCCCTAATAATATTATAAAAACTCCAGCTCTCAAAACTCCAGCTCACGTTTACCAACGTCGTACTACCATTTTCCAATAAGACTTCTACCTTAGCCGGCAGATCGAAATTATTGTGCACATCAAATTTGTGATACGGAATCTCAAAAATATTTTTACCTACTGATGAATCTGCAAATACGCACACTGATGCAATAATTGTTTCCCCTTTTTCATTATAAACACCAGCCGGAAGTTGGTTAAAATACCCGGTTACATTAAAACACTGAAGATCCTTCTTCAGAGGATCGTATGACGATGACGACAACCCGTTGTATGCTTGATCCCAGTCTACATTTAACATTACTTTGCTATGATCATATAATGTAACTTCCACTTGCGGTGGCAACCCTATCGCTTCGACCGATTTTGCGGTTCCATGAGGCAGTCTAAAGCTTAATTTGGGCACATCTACAATGTTATTGAGATTCGTATCAGCCTCAACCACGACATTAGCCCACGCTAATTTATAATTGGTATTATAGATCCCTACAGGTAAATTCACTAAGGAACCGCTGATATCAAAGCTCTGTATTGTCTTAATACTCGGATCATACTTTGAGCTATAGCTATACCCCATATTCCAACTAACATCTATATCAGTTTTGCTATTGTCCGATAAAGTGACCTCGACTTGAGCAGGTAATCCTAAGCCTTCAGCCGTTTTTGGAGCCCCATTTTCGGCTTTGATGAATATAGTGGCTACGTCAACAATTTCTTTATTATTAGGATTAGCTGCTACCCTAACATTAACGTTAGGCCGTAACCAATTTGGGCAAACGACCCCTGTCGGAAGATTAACAAGTGTACCGTATACAACAAAATATTGCTGAGTTCTTTCATCAACCTCATAACTGGTAGATTCCACATTCCAGCTAACATCGACTTTGATTTTGCTTTGATCAGAAAGTTCTACCTCAACTTGAGCAGGTAGTCCTAGACCCTCGGCGGTTTTAGGAACTCCATTGGGGGTGGTAATTTGCGGGTTAAAAGCAATTTCATTCACATACCTAAGGCCCTCATGGGCACTTACTGTGATATAAGCTTGCGCATTATATCCATAATTAGCCACACCCTCGGGCAGGTTTGTTAATGTTCCTTGTACTGTAAGATACTGTTGCTCCCACGAATCAGGCCGATAACTTGAGCCGTACACATTCCAAGTTACATTGACATTAACTTTAGTGGAATCATGGAGCGTGACTTCAACTTGCGCCGGCAATTCTAAGCCTGCAACCGTTTTTGGCACGCCGTTTTGCAGTGTCTTCGAAATGGGCGAAACATCAATAATCCTCTTTGACTCCGTTATGACATTGGCCCATACAAAATACCCCGAGCTGTTATAAACTCCTGTAGGAAGATTCACTAACGTTCCCGAAACCAAGAAGTTCTGAGGAGTGTTCGATGCAGGATCATAGGATACAGTTTCCAAAACCCATCTCACATCTACGTAGATCCTGCTGTTATCGGACAAAGTCACCTCAGTTTGCGCCGGAAGGCCCAAGCCTGTTACTGTTTTATCCGATCTGACAGGTACTCTTTTGTACAGAGTTGTCGGAGTAGTTATGATTTCCAAATTTTTATGATCCGCATTTATCGTCACGTTGGCATAGACAGAGTATGACTTACTATTCGTTACCCCTGACGGAAGCGAGTTGAATATGCCGCGTACAATAAATGTTTGCGGGGTTTTAATCGTTGGGTCATAGGTGACCCCTGTAAAATCCCACATGACAGGAACGTTTACTTTGCTTCCGCCATATAAGGTTACTTCAACTTGAGATGGCAATCCCAAAGCTTCAACTGTCTTTGCTGTTCCGTTGGTTGCCTGCACATTCAGGTATGGTACTTGTTTAATATCCGTTTTTGCATAGGTAGATATATCTACCCTTACTCTAAAACCCGGATCAGTGACCCCTTCTGGAAGATTAGCGAGCCTTCCATACGCATAATAATTCATTTTTTCACTTTTTTCATTGCCGTCTACAGGGGTAATTCCCCATATTACATTTGCGTTAATTTTACTCTCATTGCCTAACGTTACTTCAAGATAGGTTGGTAAACCAACTGACTCCGGCGATATGTCAGTCTCATTCTCAATCTCATAATACTGGTTATTCAACTCTACACTTTTAACGATATAAGTTGAATCGGTCACCGAAGCTACTGTCACATTTGCAGTAGGTTTAAGATTTTCATTATTCGTTACCCCATACGGAAGCTTTGGATTAGCCGACACTGAAAAAACTTGCGTTTCCTCTATTTGCTTCTCATAAGGTATATTGTAAATATCCCATGCTAAATCGACCTTTTTGGAACTGTTGTCGTCCAGTAGGACTGTCATGAATTCAGGTAGAACCTTCAGCCAGTCATATAACATTGTTCCATTGGCAATCGTAATCGGCGAAATATTCTCCATTGCTTTAATATTGTTAACTCCAACCTCTATGGTGACATACATGGTCAGACCCAACGTATTTGTCACATCGACTGGGAGATTGGTTAAACTACCTTTTACCTTGAATATTTGTGCTTGCTTGAGAGCAGGGTCATATTCAGCATTCGCTAAGTCCCATGCTGCATCTACCAAAATACTGCTGCCGTCTTGTAAGGTGACTCCAACTTGTTGTGGCAGTTGTAGGGCCTTGGCTGTCTTTTCTGTTCCATATACAGCTTGAATAACTGTTTTGTCCATATCATTGATCTTTATAATTTCTTTTTGTAACGATGAGTAATTTTGGTAAGTTACTGTTGAAACTGATTGATTCTGTTGATTTGGGGCATCCGATGCAAACGAGTAAGGCATTGCTATTCCTAGACTTGCAAATAAATTGAAGACTATGCTTAATACAAAAACTCTTGCAACTAAATTCTGCATTGAACACTAAACACTCCTTCTATTGTTGATTGATTAGCAGAGCCCAGCAAAGATTGTATCTTATATATACGACAATCTTGCAGCAAAACTCATGAAACTTTTAAGGCTCAATATCATAATCAGTTCTTGACTGTTAGCTCAGAATCTGATGGCTGTTGCATTCGATAAGAATGCCTGCTTTACAGCGATCACAATTTCGCGTAAATAATGTCGTCGCTGAAAGGTTTTATTCGATTATGGCGACCTTCTACGGGCGAGTATGTCCATCGACATTGATGACAGTTCACAATTTCCTCTTTCCAATTACACATCGTCTTGAGAGTGTTTCGGGCAGCGGTATGGTCGATTTGAGTGCCCTGCTCACACCAACGGTCAAATCCTAATCTACCAACAGCAAAACTGGAGGCGCAGTCATACCTGGTGAACACTTCTTTCCACTCCAACACATTTCGAAAAAGTCGGGAGTTTACGGAAGCGTTTTCACCCCTTTCCTACTTTCTTCCTAAAGCTTATTCATTGACGGATTCAGCAATCCATGCTTGGCTGTTAGATACGCTTTCGCCACGGCGACAATGTGTTCTGGATGGTTTTCCGGACTTCCCACACGCATTCAATCAACATTCCATGAACATGAAAACGATCCGCGATGCGAATAGCATTCGGATAACACTCGCTAATCTAGATATGGAAAATCCATGCCCACGCTTTAAGGACTATAAAAAAGAAATCTGAACGCGTTTGGGCATATGTAAATATCCTCCAGACTTCGACCCGGCAGCAGATCAAGCATTGTCTCGACCTTGAGGTTATGGATACCTGTATTGTATGTATGACCTTTCTTGATTGCAAAATCGTTATGTCTAAAATCAGACCAGAAGTTCTTTCGCTTATTCCCCACACTTGTTTCATAGTTCGTTCACACAGCCGGAACCTCTTCATAGTGGAGCATTGTATGGTGCTTGACCGGTGCTTGCTGTATGCGAACTCTATGTGCATCTCTAGATCCGAATGAATGTAATCTTAGAACCTCCGTATTAGATTCCTGTGACGCGAGGCATCGCTTTGCCATATCCTTCAATCCCCAGCTCTGTGAAGTTTATCTCATTGCTGACGTTTCCGTATATTTATTTAGTATAAATTGCACCTTTGGGAGAATATGCGAATACTTATTCAGCCTCATCAATAAAATCAGGCTCTACTAGAGTGATATGTGTCAACGAGGGTTTATTAAGATAGGAGATGAAATGTTCCTTATTTGAAAATGCCTTAATTGAAATTGATGATACAAATTCAGATTGTCGAACATAACCCATTAACATTTCCAAATAATCTTGTTCCGAAGACCCTATGACTAAAGATAACTTTTCCATGCCCATTCCTTTCCCTATAACTTCGTTACTCCACCTGCGATCAGAATAATGCCCATGACTGCCATAATGATCGAAATCAACTTTTCTTTTCCTGGTTTCCCTGACATCGGCCTCTCCATTTCTTTAATTGAATTCATCACTTCACCCCTGACTACATCCCCTCTTTATTCAAGAATCGGGACAATGACATCATTGCTGGGTACTTGAAATCATGTCATCAGGCCTAATATTCCGTCCCCAAAACGTGAAAATAATACCAATGTACTAATTATAATGCCCATGGAAATAAAAGAGAATAGCGGAAACTGTCTAGTTTTGTCTTTTTTTGTAGCTCACTTTTTGGGCTCCATTAATTCTGTATCGATCATGCAAAAGGTACTCAATAATTTGATTTATTTTCCCTATTCTCATTCATCCGCTTTTTAACTGCTTTATGGCGATTCAAATGTGGGAAAACTTGCGTATTATTAGCGTTACAGCCCTATTCTATTTGATCGCTGCTGTGGGTTTTGGGTGTAGTGAATTGTAGAAAATTCTTGTACAGCTAAGGATTGCTGAGCACTTAAAAAATCATGTCTTCAGACCTAAAATTTTGTCACAAAACGAGGTAACAACACCGAAGTACGATGAGAAATACCTCTGAAAACAATAGAAAATAACGACGGTTGTCTATTTTTGTCGTTTTTTTTGGAATTTGCTTCTTGGTCTCCATTATTTCCGTATCGATTACGATATTACTTTTCATTCGAATGCCAGCCTGAACAGATCAACGAGCTTCTATATAGCTAGCACCGTTTCTACCAACTTCACGCCACATCACTTCCACTTCCCTGGGCAAATGGTGAATAATGTAATCAATTGTAGAACCTTTATTTTTTCCTTCTTTTTTAAAATCAGGATAATAATATCATTACTGAATACCTGAACACATGTCTTACGACCTGTTTTTTTGTCACTAAACGGGAAAATAATGCTCATGTACTCTTTATGTAAATAAATAGAGATAGATTTAATTGCTATTTTTGACATATTTCGCTCTTTTCTTGGTTATCTCTGTATTGAACATGATAACGGTGCTAACAAGCTCGTTTAGGTACGTGAGCCGGTTCGCGATAGGATTATTCCTATTTATTTATTTCATCAATCCAAGTGATCAGTGGGAGAAGCATGAAAGAATCATTGGTGAAGTACATGGCGAAATATACATCCCTTACTAAAGTGGAACAGCGGGTTTTTCCCGAATATATTCATTTAGAGGAATATAAAAAAGGAACAGTGCTCCTTAGCCAAGGAGATGTTCCTACGAATTGTTATTTTGTATTACAAGGACGTGTAAGGCAATTCTTGATTCATGAATCGATTGTCAGCTAAGTGCGACAGGTCATCCATGAAAGCTTCGTAAGCAGACATCCAGCCTAGAGATTTACGAGGACGATTGTTAATGAGACAGATAGCCCTAGCCAAATCTTCATCGGTGACCGAAGCAAAAACGATCTACTGTAGTGGTTTGAAGGGCAGCTTGAGGATACTGACTGGCAACCACCAAAGGCGACCTCCAACGAATAGGCGGTAAGATCAGGCATTTTCAAGGCTAAGTAGTGCCGTGTCTTACGCTCAATAAAATTGACTACACAAGCTTTGCTTTTGCCACGGCTAGAGGCAATGGTTCCAGCTCCCAGTGATCGAAGGTTTCACGCTTACGAACCTCTTTAGGGCGCTTGCTAATCGGTTGAACCGACATCGAGTTTCCAGAGGCCTCTGACGCTTGCCTTTATGTCGTAATCACCGGCTGCCAACCGTCCATTGTATATCCACCGATAGATGGTTTTGAAGCAGACGAAGGGCCTGCTTTCGAACCGGTCTTCTCCGCTATCTGTTCCGGTGACCAGTTGCAGGATTTTTCCCTAAAAATACGTGCATATACTCAGTTCATATTTTTATCACCTGCTATCTTGAACTATATTCGCATCATCTAAACGAAATGGTCGCAGCAGCAATCTTTCTAATTTAATAGTCGGCAATTGCTTCATATATAGTCCCCGATGCAAATCAACCCGACCCCAGATCTTGTTCCATTTGTGGCAAAAAACCTGCCAGCAGGCATTCCGTAAGAATGCATATGAAAGCCGACATAGCCAGTCCTAACAAACTAACAATCGGAAGCCGATTTGCAGTCACAGCAGTCATGAATTACGAACACAATAATTACTGGATACCTACGGTTCCAAACGTACTGTCAATTACCTGTTTATAGTTATCCCATTTGAAGTAAAAAGGCCCTAAAGGAATAGTTCTGTTATCATGATCTTTCATGAAATCCTTCCAGATTACGATATCTTCTTCTCTCTCAATAAATACCGAAATAAATCCACAATCTTCGTCGCCACACCAGGGACATACTAAAATCGGATATCTATTGTACATATATTCATGTTGTTCTCTCAACAAAAAATAATCGATCATAAGTTTTTGATTCGCTTCGCTCCCCCAACCAAGAGATGGAACCAAGTCATGCTTTTTGAACATTTGATAGATAGATCTTCCGTCAATAATCAAGTCTGCGAATCGGGTGTTCTTATTTCCATCTTGATTCAGATCAAATTCATCAAATCGAGTAGCAGGCTTCGTTTCCAAGAAATTAATTTTTTTCATAAATCGAATGTGCGATATCCGGCACAGCGTTCAACTATTCTTCCCATTCATAATCAAATACCTCATAAAACTCTTTCGTTTCAAGATTCCTCTCAAAGGCACATTGAGGCTCCCGATCTATAAAAGCAAGAATCGAATCATCTATATTCAATACCTTTCCAATCGAAATAAATTGGTAATTATCGATATCATCAGGATCGTTTTCTTCTTCATACCCCGTAAAGAAACTCCATCCCGTATCCGATTCTGAGCCTTCATTCGGAAAGTCCCTTACCATAAAATTAAATTCATTTCGCTCCAGCACATCGTTCGTTACAACAACCTTCTTCACAAAATAATAATCCCAATTGACGGCGCTAGGATCGTGATGCATCGTGTCACAAATATGCTCGATTCTAAAATGGATTTCTTGACCAAAAGCCAGATCCTTGATAGATACCGGTTCATTCCGTAATGTTCCAATCAGTTCATCACCTGATCGATGAATGATTTCAACCCACATTCTTTCCCCACGATATTCTGCATCTTCTTCCTCGCATAAAAAAATCAGCTTGACCAACTCGCCAATCTCAATCTTGTTCAACACGTATTCACTAGGTACATAAAACGTATAGGGCGCTTCCTTATGTCTTTCTACAACACTGTCCAAACTCCATGTCATTTTATATGTATCTCCTTTGCACCTCAGGTGTTCTCATACCATACTTCATCTTTGGATTCTGTAGCAACATCATTATTTATGATAAATTTGGACAATTGCAATCTCAGAATAAATAATGAAAACAAGCAGCGTTCATGCCCCTCCCATTACTATACATTCCATTCTCCATAAAAGTTTCCACGAACTAACAAAAAATAAGCCCTCCCGTAAGGAGACTACTGCAAAAGCCCCAATTTCATCGAGGTGAAAGCCCAAAAATGGAAAATAGAGTCCCCTGAGAGAAAAAAAGCAGTCCATCCTCACCCGAGGTATGGGCTGCTTTTGCTCTATTAGCTTTACCATCCGCTTTGCGTTTCGAACGCGGTGAGGTAGCCTTGTATTCGCATACGAAAGAGTCCCTGGTATTTAGCTGTGTCCATACCATGGGATCTTTTCATTTTTGCATTTTTATGTTCAATGATCGGTCTGTGTTTGATTCGTTCTTTGAACGTGTCGCTTAATTCGAACTCGATCTGTTCCTTGAAATGTTCGGCGATGATTCGAATCGAGTAAGTTTTTCTCTTGGAGCCTGGCTTGTAACACCCTTCATGCATCGGACACGTCTTGCACTTCTCGACGTCAAAGTAATACACAAGAGAGCGACTATCTCCACTGGTCTTGCTACCTTGAACCGCCTTGCGCTTACTTTGCTCACCGGCCGGACAGACGAAGAAATTGGCGTCCTTGTTATATTCAAATCCTTCCCGACGCTGGCCTCCCTCGTGAACGACGGGGTTTAGCGGTACGACAGGTAATATGTTCTCCTTTTTCATTCTACCAAATTATCCTTACCGGAATATGCAGTATCTGCCGGGTAGCCTTAGATAAACTCTGCGTTTGCATATGATTTGAATGGACTGGCTAGATAAGATAATAAGGCATTATTTTTAAAATGGGTCATAGAATTGGTGGTTTTCACCTTTCTATGACCCACTTATTAGGGTTACAAGTACGGTTACAGGTTACAGTCCATTCCTTGCTTCAATTAGAGGAGCACCATTTGATTAGTTGCTCGCAGCTATATAATAGCGAGCAATACATCTATCGTTTTTGTCAAAAACTTTTACGTCTGCATTTCCTCGTTCGTGGGCAAGCACATAACGACCATTAACAATTTCAATATTCTCTTTAGAAGCAATCGAGTAGCTTGCGCCTTTCGTAGGTATTAACCATTTTACTCCTACTTCAATAGGTTGCACTGCGCCAGCAGAAGGACATTCTGCTCTCATAGCGCTGATGTTACCTTGACTGCTTACTGATGGAGCAGCCAATGCAGAACTTGCTACCGAAAACAAAAGCACGACACTTAATAAGCCCATCGTTACTTTTTTCATTTTAATAGTCTCCTTTTGTTTGATAGTTGCTCCTCTGCCTTTATTATATGATGCGCTAAAGGAAGGAAATAGTAGACAATGATTACTTTATATAGTGATCTTTTGACTTTAATTTAGATGTCCAAAGAGGAGGCTATGTAATGCTAATCTAATTGAAATTATGTATATTTGTGGTGTGATCTTGATATAACTTGCATATATTAGTGTCTATTGAGCTATATCGACTTATCGAGATATATGTGAATATACCAATATCTATCATAAGAGTAAGAAATAACTACAAATAAAATAAGGCCATCGTTATTGGCGTAACGAATGTCTCATGAATAGACTGCTGGGGATTTCCCCGCGGTGCTTTGAATAATTATTTAAGCACCCTTCTGATTAACCGCCAACTGAAACAGAAGGAGTAAAAACATTGTGGCTGTCCCAGAAGTCATTTTACGATTTTCAAGCCCCACTAAGAGTTGAATTTCACAAAGGACCTCATCCTCAACTTAGCGGTGGAGTTTGAGGTCCTTTCGTTCATGAATTGGGATGTTCTCATTTCATGCGAACACTTTTGGGACAGCCCCTGCTTTTTACACAAACTGTATTCGTTTTGCAGGGATCTCCGTAAGGAAGGCCTCAACCTAATCAAATCCTTTATTTCTTAGCTGCATATTTCCGCATATCGAAGGCAACAGCTGCTACGATAATCGACCCTTTAATGATCAACTGCCAATACGGGCTTACGCCGATGAAGGTCAGACCGTAGTTAATGACCGTAAAAATAAGTACTCCCGTCACTACACCTGGGACCGTTCCGATGCCCCCAGTGGTCGACACGCCGCCGACTACGCAGGCGGCAATCGCATCCAATTCGTACATATTTCCGTAGTTATTCGTCGCTCCCCCGGTTCTTGCCGCTTCGAGAACCCCAGCCAGACCATACAGCGCGCCGGCAATAGCATAGATATACACTAGGTTTTTGCCTACATTAATGCCTGATACCCTTGCTGCCTGCTGATTCCCGCCGATCGCATACATGTTTTTGCCCAATCTCGTTTGGTTGAACACAACCCATACGATAAACGCAACTGCGATTGCGATCACCACAATAATCGGAATGGATACACCGCCAAAGCCGATGCTTCCTGTGCCGAAATATTCTTTAAAATCAGGCCGCAAGCCGCCGATCGGCTGCGAATGATTCGGAGCCGTGTCAAAGTACAAGGAGTTGACGCCATACACAGCCACCATCGTACCTAACGTCGCAATAAATGGTGGCACCTTGAACTTAGCAACAATTACCCCGTTAATGAGTCCAAATATTAGACCTACAACGACTGCTAGTAGAATCGGTACGAATAACGGCAGTTCCTCCAGATCGGGGAAAAACCTGCGCGCATAATCGGTTGTCTGCAGCATGGACGCCGATACGACCGCGGATAAACCCACAATCCTGCCTGCAGACAAGTCCGTACCGCCTGTAATGAGAACAAAGGCAACGCCAAGGGCAATAATGACCCGTGTAGATGACTGATTCAGGATATCCCGGAGTGGATTTAATCCTATAAATGAAGGATCGTAAATCGCAATTCCTATGATAAGGACAGCCAGAACCATATAGATGACATTTTGGGAAATAAAAGATTGAATTCGCTTCGCGTTCATCGTAGATCTCACCTTTCTCTGCCGCTTAATGCTGCGCCGCTAGCCGCATAATTTCCTCTTCCGTCGCTTCCTTCCCATTCAAAATCCCGGTCACCCGCCCTTCGGACATAACCATAATGCGATCTGACATCCCGATGAGCTCCGGCATTTCCGAAGAGATCATAATAATGCTCTTGCCCTGCAAGGCCAGTTCAGCAATGATCGAGTAAATTTCATACTTAGCCCCGACGTCAATGCCGCGGGTAGGCTCATCCAACAGCAATATATCCGGTTCCGTCAGGAGCCAGCGTGCAAACAGCACCTTTTGCTGGTTCCCGCCAGACAGGTTCATGATGAGTTCGCGCGTAGACGGTGTTTTGGTTCTCAATTTCTGAACCATCGCGTCCACTTCCGCCTTTTTCTTTTTCCCGTCTAACAGGAAATAAGGCTTGCGATAGCGCTCCAAATTCGCGATTGCCGCATTCTCATGAACCGATAACACCGGGAAAATGCCTGTCACGCGACGTTCCTCCGTTAACAATGCCATACCATGTTTCTTCGCAATGACGGGAGAATCGATCCGTACCTCCTTGCCTCGAATCGAGATGGTACCCGATTGGATGTCCCGAAGTCCGAATAAGGCCTCCATCAATTCGGTGCGCTGTGCGCCTACCAATCCGCCGATCCCAACGATTTCACCACGGTGCAAGTCAAAACTCACATGGTTGAACGATTTGGGTAGAGGGGAGGTCAGTCCTTGAACGCGCATCACGACCTCGCCGGGCACGTTGTTCCGTGGTGGGAATCGGTTCGTCAAATCGCGTCCAACCATTCGAGAAATAATCAGGTCCGTTGTTAATTCGGATGCCGGCCACGTCCCGATTTTTTTCCCATCTCTCATAATCGTCACTTCATCTGATATCTGAAGGATTTCTTCCATTTTGTGCGATATATAAATAATGGCGACGCCATTTTTTTTCAACTCTCGAATGATTCGGAACAACTGCTCAACCTCGACATCGGTAAGGGACGACGTCGGTTCATCCATCACAATGATACGGGAATGGAAAGATACCGCCTTGGCAATTTCGATGGATTGGATTTTGGAAACCGATAACGTATGAACCATTGTCTCGGGCTGCAAATCGATGTCCAGTTGTTTGAATAAATCATGCGTATCTCGCGCCATGCGCTTATGATCGATAAATTGAATAGGGCCAATCCCTCTCGTCGGGAATCGTCCCAGCCAAATATTCTCCATCACATTTCGGTAAGGTACAGGGTGAAGCTCCTGATGAATCATCGATATCCCGATATTCAATGCCGTTTTGGAGTTCGGAATCTGCACAGCTTCGCCATTCACCATAATCTCGCCTTCATCAGGGGTATAGATCCCGAAGAGGCATTTCATCAATGTTGATTTGCCCGCTCCATTTTCGCCCATCAGTGCATGTACGCTTCCAGGCCTCACTTGCAGCGTCACCTGGTTCAACGCCTTAACTCCGGGAAATTCCTTAGAAATGTTGTTCATTTCGAGCACGAATTCATGCTGCCCCATCCCTTTCGCCCCCTAAGTCTCTTCGTAAAAAGGGGAGGTACGAATAACGAATCATTCTACCTCCCCAACTTGAAGCCAATAGTTCAACGGTTCACATTACTTCGCGTCAGCCATATTGTCTTTCGTAATTTTCTTATAAGAAATCCAAATATAATGATTATCCGTGATCTCATAACCAACATTATCTTTCGAAGGCTTCTCGCCTTTCGCCAGCACGCTAGCGAGCGTGATCGCAGCTTTTCCTTGGTTCTTCGCATCATTCAGAACGGTTCCAAGCAAGGTTCCTTCCTCCAATGCCTGCAGCGCCGGCGCTGTCGCGTCGACACCTACCACAGGAATGAATTTGTTATCCTTGAAATAGCCATTCGCCTTTAATGCCTCAATGGCGCCCAAGGCCATATCGTCATTGTTCGCAAAGACGGCTTCAATCTTATCGCCATGTGCAGCCAAGAACGCCGCCATCTTCTCCTGCCCTTTTACGCGATCCCACATCCCGGTATCTTCCTGCAGCTTCTCAACTTTAATCCCCGCGTCTTCGATCGCTTGGATCGAGTACTTCGTACGGAGTTCAGCATCCTGATGACCAGGCTCCCCTTTTAACATGACATATTGCAAAACGCCATCCTTGTTCTTATCCGTTCCCGGGTTCGCCTTCCAGTAATCCGAAATAAGCTGACCGGACATCGTACCGGATTCTTCGGCCTTTGCACCAACATAATAGACTTTATCCCATTTCTTCATATCTTCCGGCAGCGGCTCGCGATTCAGAAATACAACCGGAATGTCTTTGGCCATCGCCTTATCGATAATGACACCCGCTGCCGTACGGTCAACAGGGTTAACGACCAAGGCTTTAACCCCTTTCGTGATGAACAAATCCACCTTATCGTTTTGGGTCGGCTGTGAATTCTGACTGTCCACGATATCGGCTTGGGCAATCCCTTTCGCTGAATCCGAAATCGCATTCCGCACGCCTGTCATGAACGTATCGTCGAACTTATAAATCGCAACACCTACTTGGGGTTCACTGCCGCCGTCACCGCCTGAACTTTTCCCGTTTGCGCAGCCGCTAACAACTGTCGCAATTAATGCACTCGCCAGAATCAAAGCTGATACTTTCTTCATTTAATCAAGACCTCCTCAACATCATTCCTGAATACCCTAGAAAAGAATACGCTTTCATTATGATGGATTCTCATGGGATCCGGTATCGAAAATCCTCCTGAGTTCTATCGAAATTCTCATCATCTTGCGCGCACTGAGTTATTTTACAAACGGAAACAACAGCTTCTGGTTTTCTGGCCACAGCATATTGTCCAGATCAATTAGCTTAACGCCTGTATCTATTCTTTCAGGTACGTTCCGCCCCTCAATAATGTCGACGGCGTACTTCACGGCGAGATATCCGTTATTAAATGGATTCTGAAGAACCAACCCCTGAACAACTCCATCCTGCAACAACCCCATTGTCTCGGGTGGACTATCGAATGCGATCACCTTCACACTTCCACCATGGCCGGATCGTTGAATCTCACGCCCTACGCCGATTGAAGATTCTGCATTAAGTGCGACTATCCCATCCAGACTCGGATATTGTGCGAGCCATCTGCGTGTGATCTCCTCCGCATTTCGTTGATTGGACTGTGAATATTGAATATCCACTACACGAACATTGGGAAATCTGGCCACATAATCTTGAAACCCTTCTTCCCGTTGATTCGCATTTTTGGCTGCCTCTACAAAGTTCATGACCGCAATTTGACCCGATTCATGAATCAATTCGATCATTCGCTTCGCGGCCAGCTGCCCTGCTTCATAATTGTTCGTACCGACATACGTCTTCACACGTGCGGATCCAACCTCTGAGTCGATGGATATGATCGGAATATTTTGATAGGCAATTCGATCGGTCACTTGTGCTAACCCCATATAATCACTCGCTGCAAGAATGATGGCATCCGGACGATTCTGAATGGATTGATTCACTAATTCAATCTGACCTGGAATATCATCTTCATGATTCGGAGCCAGAAAATGAAGCTTCACATTGAATTCCTTGGCCGCAGCCTCAGCCCCGCTCTTCAGCGTGTTCCAGTAATCGCCCTGATTCATCTTGACGATTAGGTCTATAGCGAGCATATTATCCGACATCATATTGGTCTGAATGGAACAAGACGACAGCGAGAAGGAGAGTGATATAATCACAATTAACAATAGATTCATTCTTCGATTCACGACTCTGCCTCCCTTTCATCCCGGACAATGGGAAGCCAGATTTTGACCGTCGTGCCTTCTTCCAGCTCGCTCTCGAACTCCAGTCCATAGCCTTGACCGAAGCATAGCTGGATACGATCATGTACATTTTTCACGCCAACGCCTGACCCACTTTCACTTCTTACCTTCTTCGTTAGAAGACTGTTCACAATCTGAGGACTCATGCCTAAGCCGTTATCCGTTACTTGCAGCATCAACTTATCTTCTACAATAGCGGCTGTTATGGTGATCATCCCTTCCTCCTGCATCATCTCAATCCCATGCACGATCGCATTTTCGACGATTGGCTGCAAAATAAGCTTCATGGTCATGCAATCCAATGCCTCATCCTGGATATTTATTGCATATTGAAATTTGCGTTTATAACGGATGGTCTGAATGATTAAGTAATGTCTGACATGTTCAATCTCTTCTTGTACGGTGATGATGTTCTTCCCTTTGCTCAGGCTAATCCGAAAAAATCGCGATAAGGATGTAATTGCCGTAACGGCCTCCCTTGTCTCTCCCCGTTCCGCAAGCCGGATGACCGAATTCAAGGTGTTGTATAGAAAGTGTGGATTAATCTGTGCTTGCAGCACATCAAGCTCACTCTTGCGCTTCGCCTCTTGCTCCACAATAATCTGATCCATTAACTGCCGAATTTGCCGAAGCATCATGTTGAACCGGCTGGACAATTGATCCACTTCATAGATGCCCATCGTCGAGATCGGTACTGTAAAGTCCCCTTCCCCCGCGCTCTTTACCGATTTCGCTAGATTCTGAATGGGCAGTGAGATTCTCGCAGATACAACGATCGACACGAATAGAACGATCAGAATGACGATGACGAGAAACCACAGTATAAAGGTATTTAGTTCAGACTTGGTTGTTACGATCTCATCTTTGTAGGCGACGCCTACAACTTTCCAGCCGATCGGATTTACCGTTTTGACGGTAATCAGCTTGCTCTCGTCATTGCTGTTATCTTGGAAGCTTCCATATGCGTAGGTAAGGACGCGTTCTAAGTTCTCATACTTTAACCCTGCATAAATCAGTTGCTGCTGCGGATGATAGACGATGTTGCCGAACGAATCGATAATGTAGATATAGCCCCTCTTGCCAAAGGATACTTGCTTGCTTAATTCATTGATCGTCTTGAAGTTCATATCGATAACCAGCACACCCTGATCATGCTGGCCTCCCGCTACACGATACCCAGCTTGCTTACTGATGGAGACGGCCCATTTGTAAGTGGTTTTAAATAAATTCTGAATATGAGGTGATGAAAAAGATAAATGATCCGGCCGCGCCATAGCGGCCTCGAACCAGCTTTGCCGCTCTAATTGTGTATTGCTCCGCATGGTCAGTTG
This sequence comes from Paenibacillus sp. MER 180, assembly GCF_023713665.1. Lineage (NCBI taxonomy): Bacteria > Bacillati > Bacillota > Bacilli > Caryophanales > Paenibacillaceae > Paenibacillus > Paenibacillus sp. MER 180. Next base: position 24,590 of record NZ_JAMAVT010000022.1, read on the forward strand.
AGGGGTGTTAAAGACTAGCTTTCCTTGCTTGGTAAACAAGGCAATCGAAATCAAATCTTCTCTTGTTTTCATAATAGATCTCAGCTGCTCTACTAAAATAGGATTCGTCACGGAAGGACTCTTACGAATCAGGTCCTGAACGACCTCGAAGATACTTGTAATGTTGTTCACATATATCTCCAAATTATAATTGACCTGCTCTACGACTTGCTGAATATTCAAGTCCGCATTTGTCTCCGCCGTACTGGAAAATTTGTTATACAGCATGATGCTGACCATACACACCGCAGCAACGGTTATGAAAATAAACGTTTTTGCGATAATAAACTGAATGCTCCTGACGTTGATCATGCCACCTTCACCCTCGATCCCGATTGCGGTATTCCTTGGGCGACAATCCGTAGCGCTTGCGGAAGCTGAAGCTGAAATAATTCGGATCCGCATACCCAACCCTCTCACCGATCTCGAACGCTTTGAGATCTGTTGACCGCAGCAGTTCCTTCGCCGCTTCCATTCTTAGCTCTAGTAGATAGCTCACGAAGGTGGTTTTGGCTTCCTTCTTAAAAATATGGCTGAAGTAGCCTGTGCTGATGTGCAAATGCCTGCACACCGTATGAATCGAAATATCCAGATCCGCATAATGAAGCTTCATATACGCTTTTGCGTCATCCACCAGCTTCTTGTAGCCAGTCTGCCGCTCGACGGCGATGCAATTCATAATTTTCATACATTGATGAAGCATCCAATTCTTTGCCTCTGACGCATTATTGCAATGATAGATTTCCATCAATGGATGTACGGCACCCCCGAGGAACTGCTCGTAGTTGACGTCCATATCTTTCGCCACTTTCATCATGGCTGTCCAAATTTCGATCCAATAGCTTTGAAAATCTTGCAGCGAAACCGTGCTGGATTCCACGACATCAAAAAACTCGCCCATCATCACTTGCGCTTCTTCTATCGTCCCTACCTTCATACAACGGATTAAGGCCTGCTCCTTCATGTCGTCGAATACAAGCGGATTCACCCGCTTCGCCTCTACATCTTCAATCCAGATGACGCGATGATTTCCGTGAATCAATCGATAATGAAGCGCTTGTACCGCTTCCTGATAAGAAGATACCAACTCGGACAAATCGTTCACGACAGTCCCCACGCCAATCGTTACCGTTATTTTGAGAAATCGATGGACACTCTGAAGAATCTCTTCTAGTATCCCGATCGTCTCCTGACTATTTCCAACTCCCTCTCGGCTTGCGCTCATCGTTAACACAATGACATGATCATGGTGAATAAATACTCGTCCCGGCATATGCTTCAGCACGAGCTCCTCGGCAATATTGCATACGGCAAATTGCAATAAATAGCGGTTCTTCTCTTCCTTGCTATGATCCATTTGAATCGCAGAGACCAAATAAGCAGAACCCGATAAATCTATCTCATAGCGCTCGCATTTCTCTTGAATGTCTTCCAAAGAGCACTTGCCTGTAAGGAGAGAAGATAGAAATACATGCTGCAATACTGGTAAGCTCTTTCGATAATGATCCTGTAGCGTTAGTAAATTGTTCTTCTCCGCAACCTCCTGATCCATCTGCTGCTTGACCTTCACCAGTGCGGCTTGCAATTCCGCAGCGGAAAATGGCTTGAGCACGTATTCGTCTATCTGGAGCTTGATCGCCTTCTGCGCATATTCAAATTCATCGTAGCCCGTTAATATCATTATTTTCATCGAAGGATCATGACTGCGAATCCACTCCGCCAGCTGCAATCCATTCATGAAAGGCATATGAATATCGGTCACCACAATATCCGGTTGCAATCTTTCTATGTACTCCATTGCCTCTTGACCATTCTCTGCCGTCTCCACGACCGTAAACCCTAATGACTCCCAATCAATTTCATGCAGCACACCTTCTCTCACGTCTTCTTCATCATCAACGAGAATTAATTTGTACATCGACATCCCCCTTTTTTATGAGAAAAGTTAAAAAAGCCGGTAATCGAATGCAAGCGTAAAGTCGCTTTCAATTACCGGCTGTTGCTCATATGAAATTATTATTCGCTAGTGAATTGACTTCACCTGTATATTTCGGAATTAAATGACCGCATCTTTCGCATGCCAGTCTTTATCTAACCCCATTTATAATGTCTTGAATTTGTTGAATGTGCCTTTCTTCATGTACGTACGTCGATTTCACCCAATCAATCAATAACATCTCTTTAAAGGCAGGGTGAACAAAATGTCTTCTACTCAGTATCGTCGGATCCTCTAAGGCGTTTAGCATCTCAATAAATTGTTGTCTAGAATTGTTTAGCTTTGCAATGATGTCTTCATATTCGTAATGTTCATCCGTTGGCTTTACAATGTCCGGGGCCGCTAGCTTTATTTTTCTGTCCAGTAAAGAATCGATTGATTTGTGTTCTACGGATGATTCTTCTGTATTCTGTAACCCCCTCTTAATGGCTACGACATATATTTCTTCTACCTTGGCAAGGTGCTGACATATCTGACCAATACTCCAACTATCTTCGTCTTTCCGTTCATTTAATTGGTCTTCAGTTAATCCTTTCAGAATTCCGAGCAGTTTGTCTCTTGTTTCCTTTACGTTTTGCTTGATTTCTTGCAATTCCATAGAAACCTCCCTTTCATTAATTGTTGTGATGAAACGGTTGGAACATTACGAAGTGGTTGTCAGGTGGCTGTAAAATTGAACAATAGATGGGGCTGCACGATGCGGATAAACGTAACTGCTGATGTGACTGGGCTGCTACTATCATATGTAAATATATTTCATTTAGAATATTCCACAAAATGCCACCCTGTTCCTGCTTCTCCAGGAGCTATCCAGTGAACGAGAGCAATAAAAAAAGACAGCGTGACTCCTCTTCAACTAGGATTTCGCTGTCTTTTCTCTTTGTTTAAGAGCCGTAATGGCTCTTGAAACTATCAAATCAACTTCCGGCTGTACCACTTCTCCCCGCGGAAACGCCAGAGGAAGGCGGAGCCCCGGATCCCCCACTCTATAACCATTGCGATCCATACCCCTAAGATACCAAGGCCAAGCGGTATCCCGAGTACATAGCCCAGAATGACACGGAACAACCACATCGTGAGCATCGCAGTAATCGAAGTAAAGTTGGAATCACCCGCTGCACGAAGAGCCGATGGCATTATAAAGCTGATCGACCATAAAAATGGCTGGGTAATCGCAATCAGCACCGTAAGTTTAAAGATCTCCGGAATGATCTCCGCCGGAGGAGAGAACAATCTCACGATCCAAGGGAATAAAGGCATGAGAATCACTGCCGCAATAACGAATATGATGGAGGACAGCCACAGGAATGACTTGATAAACTTCCTCGCGTCCTCAATGTTGCGTCGTCCGATGCATTGTCCTACGACCGTGACGATCGCGATGCTCAAGGCATTCGCTCCGATCTGGAACACAAGCGATATGGAGCCGCTTATGGCATTGACCGTGATCGCAAGCGTACCGAGCTGAACGATAAACGTCTGCGTCAGCAGCTTCCCGCCATTAAAGAACATCTGCTCCGCTGCAAAAGGAACACCGATAATCATAATTTTTTTCAAAATTGAGAAATCCAACTTCAATGCATTCTGAATTCGGAACTGCAGCGTCTGATTGATCTTCAACAAATAAATTAACGATATCACCATTCCCAGCACACGAGCCGTAAGCATGGAAATGATCAATCCGACTACGCCCATATCGAGTACCGTAATGAACAATACATTCAGAAACAGGTAGGTCAAGTTCATAATGAACGATAGACCCAAGCAGGCCTTCGTCTCTGCCACGCCGCGCAACGCCCCCGTCACAGCTTGAAAAATCGCAATGAACGGGTACGTGAGGCAGCTCCCGATCAAAAAGATCCTTGCGTTATCCAGCACATCCGCTTCCGCACGACCGAATAATAAATTTAGTGTGGGGTTATGAAAAATAATAACGACCGCGCTGATCAAGATCGACAGCAGCGCAACTGCCGATATGGCTTGAGCAGCTGACTTCGAAACCATATCCGCATTGCCCCTGCCTTTATACTGTGCGACGATGACGGTTCCTCCCGTCGCCACAGCTACAAACACGTTGACCAAGAAGATGTTCAACGAGTCCACCATGCTGACCGCACTAACCGCCGCTACCCCCGAGGAGCTGATCATGGCCGTATTCAGCAGGCTCATCAAAATAATAAAAGCTTGATCCACAAATATCGGAATAATAATCGCGATAATTTGCTTATAATCAAGCGTTTCTCCTGTGAAATATTTATTCAACAGGAAGGTCGTTCTTCTCTTTATACTGGGAACAATTGTACTCACCGTATCATCTCTTCTTCATGTATTGTGCCAAGGATCCCCTTGACCTCACATAGTGACGCACTATTATACCACTCTTTAGAGGAGATGAAAGTGAGGTGTGTGTCCTTATTCACGCATATTTCGTGATTTCCGAGCACCGCACTCGCTTTTGCAGTCTTTTTATATACATATGGCAGAGATACGGCTTCTTACTCGCCTTCACATCATGTCCAATCATAATGAAACATACTTTACCTTCGGCGTGCAACCTTAGGGTGGGTTTTTACTTTCTCTTGTTGTTATGATTCAAGCCAGGCGAAGTTGCCTCCTCCTCTAATCTACTTAACTACTGTAGTTCCCCATCCATCATATTCGCCATTACATTCTTCTACTAAATCAACAAGAGTATCCGTAACTTCATTAATCGAATGGAAGTCGACGTAATCTGAACGATAGATATGAGAATAAATTTTTTCATCATTAGCAGGATCTGAATCGATTTCGAATCCCAAAAGTTCAACCTTAGCATCGAAATACTCTTTATCTTCAATAGATTGAAAATAGACCCAATGATCTACCTGTCTCACATCTTCAAATGTATCCCCTGACTCTCGTAACTGATCAACAACTTTTCGATTCCCCATATGTTGAATTTGATATTTGTCGGGGTAAAGGTACTCAAAATAAAAATCCCAAGGATTTTCCTCTTCAAGATGAAGAACCTCTATCTCATATCCATGTTCCAAGAAATACGTCTCTGCTGCTTTTTCTAGCTCGTAAGGTTTAGAAAAATAATAAAATACATCCCGTATCCCATCAGTAGTCACCCTGCCAACATGGAATCCAAAACCTGCACTTTCATCATTGATTTTGTCTTCTAGGTCGTTGATTAATTCAGCCTCTTCATTAATTGGAGTACCGCTTTCTCCAGGGTTCTTGATTCGTATTCTTAAAACCATCGGATGTGGATACTCAGATTTCTCAATCTCCTTCCAGATATCCATATCCAATACAACTGATGCAAACTTACCTTCAATCTCACAAAAATAAATATCCCAATGATCAGACATATCGATCTATACCTCCTCAGGAAATTTCATCTTCCTTCATACTATTTGCGAACCAAGCGCTTAGTCAAACTTATATTACGACAAAACCTATACCCAATCTTTCGTGTAATGTTGCTTCCTGCTTTTATTTCTTTAAACGTAATTCAAATTCTTGACATGCGATAACGAAAACCTCGTCATATGTATATATTACATATTGCTTTAACTCCAGACCTCTTGCATTCTTTATATCTCTAAGTATTTTTGTATTACCTATTTCTACGAAGCTACTACTTTCATGATATGAATGATCAAACATCTGTAAACTTACATCTAACTCAACCATATTAAAGTAATAAACTCTCTTGAATAACAATTCATATCCAATAAACTCATCATCATCTGATTCTGTACATAATCCTCCGCTTATCTCGCCAATTAATGTAACTTCTTTCTTTTGATAATTGAATTGAATATCATCAAGGAAAATCGCGTCTCTTCCATGAATTTCACCCAATTCGGTTTTTATAGCTTTGATTTTTTCCATCTCTTTCAACCTTTCTAGCCCGATGCGTAAATAGTTGTTAGGTGATGTTCATCTTTTCCAGAGTTCTCGATCATAGAAGTCTAAGCTGAGAGACCATCCGACGTCGCCTTTCGAAATGTTATTTTCATTTTTATTTTTCCCTCAGATGAATTTCGTTGACAAAATGTTCCTCGAATTAGCAAATGCTACAAGACCTATTGTAAGCATTTATATGGAAAAGACAATAAGCCATACGTAAATGATAGAGGTTTTAAGAGTTCTATAACAACGAGCGTTTTCCAAAGAGACTAAACAACCTTAGTCCGGTTCAATACCGAACTAAGGTTGCTTACAGGCTGCTTCTTTAGTGATGTCTACTTGACGAGAGTTTAGCACTCCAATCACAAGGGAGCTGCTGCGAGGTTAAAAATATGCTCAGTTTAGATGTCAATCCTGGAATCATGTGAGATCGAAACCAAGTTACACAGCCATAGCACTACACGTGCTGGATCAAGCTTCTCATCTCATTCACTGGTAAGTATCCGGAATTTTGCAAGTAGGTCACGATTTTTTGCATATACAGTGCATCAATTTTCGGCCAATAAAATCCGGCCTTGCTTAAGGCGATTTGTGTTTGTAACGAATCATGCTTGACAATGGCATAATCGCCTTCAAGCTGTTCTCCTGCTGCCATTAACATTTGAATGTCATGAATGTGCTTATCATCCTGAGATAATCGAAGCATAAGATCCTGGAACGCCGCACCATCCAACAATTCAATCGCATGCCCTGACTTGTATAGCAATTGCACGACCTCACCGAGTCCAACTTTATGATGATTGTACAAATGGAAAACGTAGTTTTCCCCAGCGCTTGCATCTGCTTTTATTAAGGCAACGACGGCTCTGCTGCACGCATCAACAGGAGTAAACTCTATATCATTAGATATGAATTGGTTCGAGGCAACCCCATGTTGCAACATAAATTTGAAGCGGCTCATAAATGCATTGTCCGCGATATTATGTTGATGTTGCCCATCACTGTGCCGGTTGGTCAGATTGCCCACCCGGTAAATGGCAGCGTCCACCCCATTCGAGATCGCTTGGAACAGTGCATGTTCCGCCCAAAATTTACTTTTCACATACACATTATCCTCATAATTTTGTTGAACGTAAAAATCATTTTCGGTAAATACATGCTGCTCTTCCCCAAATGTAATATGACCTGATACGCTCATCGTGGACATATAGTGCAGTCTTTTATTACGTCCTACGAACGATATAAGCTCTTCAAGCGTTGTTACATTCGCTTTTTCAAAATCAGCGTAATTACCGAAGTGTTTGGTCAACGCGGCAGAATGAATGACACTACTGATCGTACTGTCAAGTTGAGCATATTCAGCATCGCTTAAGCCGAATTGTTTCTCAGACAAATCACCCTTTACGATAACAACCCGGCTGCTTAGCATAACTTTATACTTTTCAAACTTGTCATGAAAGTAAAAGGAAATCTGTTCCAACAACCGATTCCGGGGGTCTCTTCCCCGAATCAAACAGTATACTCTGCTATTGGTTCCATCCAGCAGCTCCGCAAGTAAATGTATGCCCAGGTAACCCGTGACCCCTGTAAGCAATACATTACCGATAGGGTCGTAGGTTGCATGAGCGATGTCTTTCTTCGGAGGCTTGAGAAATTGCAGCCTAGATGTATCGGAATGCAAGTATTTTTTTGAACCATGGTCAATCTTTTGCGCGATTTTTTGTATGGTTTGCAGATCGTAGTAATCCTTAACCGTTACATGCCATCCTTCTGTCAGCCCTTTTGCCAATGCCTCCATAATTTTCATGGAGTGCCCGCCTAAGTCAAAGAAGGAATCGTGGACGCCAATTGAAGTTTCCTTCATCCCTAACACGCTTGACCAAATCTGTACAAGTTTTCTCTCTGTTGCATGACGAGGCGCGATATAACTTGCAGGTGTTTGCAGTGTACTGTCGATTTTCGGGAGAGATTTCGTATCAATTTTCCCGTTCGGCGTTAACGGCAAACTGTCCAGTGGCACAAAATACGTCGGCACCATATAGCTTGGCAATCGCTCGCTCAAGTATGTCCGCCATTCCTGTGCGCTGCCTTCACCGACCAGATACGCCGCCAGTTGCTTTTCCCCCGGCCTATCTTCCCGCACGATGACGACAGCTTGCTTGATCGCCGGCAACTGACTTAACACCATTTCAATCTCTCCGAGCTCAATCCGGAATCCTCTGATTTTCACTTGGTCGTCGATCCTGCTTACATAGATCAGGTTGCCGTCCGGCTGATACTTTACAGCATCTCCCGTTCTGTACATTTTCGCTCCAGACTCACCGTTGAAAGGATCCGGAAGGAATCGCTCCTCTGTCAGCTCTGGACGATTCAAGTATCCACGAGTGACCCCTGCCCCGCCAATGTACAGCTCCCCAGCGACACCGATTGGTACAGGTTGTTGATGTGGATCCAACACGTATAACTTCGTATTCGCTATTGGTCCTCCAATTGGCGGTATGCCCTCCTGCAGGGGGCTGACCTCTGTTGCTGTAGCCACGACTGTACACTCTGTAGGGCCGTAGTTGTTGATGAGTGCAAAAGGCAATGAAGCTGGCGGCGACTGCCGCAGCATATCCCCCGCCGTCAGCAAACAGCGTAAGGATGTATGCGACGGCCAGGGCAGATGAATCATGATTTCGGCCATCTGCGTTGGCATAAAACCGATCGTAATTTGCTGCTCAACGACCCAATTCTGCAACGCTGCAGGATCCGTTCTTACGCTTTCCTTGCACACATGCAAACTAGCGCCTCTGCTCAGATAGGGCCATATTTCTGCCACTGCGGCATCAAATGCGATGCTTGCTATTTGACTCGCACGATCTTGCTCCGTAACTTGGAAAAATTGCTGGTGCCAGAACACCATATTGATCAGTGTGTGATGCTCGACCATAACCCCTTTCGGATTCCCTGTAGTTCCTGAGGTGTAAATCAGATAGGCCATGTTGTGCGGCGTCGTGGCGATTGATGGATTCTGGTCGCTCTCCTGTGACAGCATCTCCTGATCAGCAGCGCTGTCCAGACAGATGCGCGTGATCGGCTCCGGCACCCAACCGCTTGTCTCACTCTGGGTCACCATCAACTCAATTCCCGCATCCTGGGTCATGTAAGTCAAGCGCTGCTGCGGATACGACGGATCCATCGGCACATACGCGCCACCAGCTTTTAAGATCCCCAGGATCCCGACGAGCAGGTCCGCCGAGCGTTCCATGCAGATCCCAACCAGCGTCTCCGGCTTCACGCCTTTCTTCCGCAAGTAGTGCGCCAGTTGGTTCGCCCGCGCATTCAGTTCCCCATACGTCAGCTGGCGGTCTTCGTCAACGACTGCCACCGCTTCCGGCCGTGCCGCCGCCTGCTCCTCGAACAGCTCCTGAATTACCGGATCCCGTGGATACGCCGTCTTCGTCCGGTTCCATATCTCCAGTTGCTGCTTCGTTTCTGCTTCGCTAATCAACTGCATCTGGCCTATCGATCGCTCTGGATGCTCCGCCACTTCATGCAGCCATCGCTCGAAGTGTACCGCCATCCGCTCGATGGTTGACGCGTCGAATAAGTCCGTGCTGTATTCGAAGCTGACGCGCATCCCCTCTTCGGCTTCTTGCACGCCGACCGTCAAGTCGAACTTCGCGACCGACATAAAGCTGCTTATCGTATCCATCCGGCGGTCCGAGTCCATTGGCAGCTCGCTCGGACGGCTTTGCAGCGTAAACACCGTCTGAAACAATGGCGCATAGCTCGCCGACCGCTCCGGCTGCAGCGCCGCCACGATCTTCTCAAACGGGATGTCCTGATGCTCCTGCGCTTTCCATGCTTTCCCGCGCACTTGCGACACCAACTCCCGGAAGCTCGGATTGGCCGACACATCCGCACGGTACACAAGGGTGTTGACAAAGAATCCGATCATCCCCTCAATTTCTTCGTAATGCCGGTTCGCAATCGGACTGCCGACGGCGATATCTGTCTGTCCCGTATAGCGGGAGAGGAAACCTTGGTAGGCTGCGAGCAGTGTCATGAATAACGTCGCTCCCTCTTGACGACTGAGCGCTTTTAACTTGACGAGCAAAGCGGCTGGAAGATCCACTTTATACAGCTCTCCCCGATAGCTTTGCTGCGCTGGACGCGGACGATCCGTCGGCAGCTGCAGCACTGGCAGTTCCCCGCCTAGCTCTTCCTCCCAGTACGCCAACTGACGGTTCATCACGTCTTCGCTCAGCCAGTTCCGCTGCCAATGCGCGTAGTCGGCATATTGCAAAGATAGCGGTGCCAATGCCGCTGGCTGCCCTCCCGCAAACGCCTCATATAGTGCGAGCCATTCCCGGACGAAAATGTCCAGCGACCATCCGTCAAATATGATATGGTGCAGCGTGCACAGCAGCACCCAATCGTTCTCTCCCATCGCGATGGCCTGCGCCCGGATTAACGGTCCCTCAGCCAGTTGGAACGGCTTGTCTGCCTCCTCTTGCATGAGCGACTTCATCTCGCGCTCTCTGTCCTCGCTTGCCAGATGGCGAAGATCCGTCATAGGCAGACGCTCAGGCTGGTGTTCGCGAATGATCTGTACCGGCTCGCCGTTCGCCTCGCCAATGACGGTGCGCAGCACTTCATGACGCTGGATCAGCGCATCGTAGGCTTGTTCCAACGCATCCAGCTTCCAGGCTCCCTGCAACCGCCATGCGCATGGAATATTGTACAGCGGACTGTTCGGTTCCAGTTGATCGAGGAACCAGAGCCGCTGCTGGGCATACGATGCTGGCATATGCACGCCTCGTTCCACCGCTTGAATCGGCGGACGTCTCTCCCCTTTTCCCCCTTGCGCTAACAGCGTTAATTGGCGGGATAAGCTTTCGATCGTCGGGTGCTGGAACAGGTCTCGCACCGCCACCTCCACGCCGAATACCTCGCGCAGACGCGAAACCACCTGCGCCGCTAGCAGCGAGTGGCCTCCCAAATCAAAGAAGGAATCATAGATACCGATCCTCTCCACGCCAAGCAGTTGACCCCATACCGCCGATACGAGCTCCTCCGCTGGCGTTTGCGGCGCCGCATAGCCCTCTTGCGGCGACACTGTCGGGATCGGCAGTGCCCGCGTATCGATCTTCCCGTTCGGCGTTAACGGCAAACTGTCCAGTTGCACAAAATACGTCGGCACCATATAGCTTGGCAATCGCTCGCTTAAGTATGTCCGCCATTCCTGTGCGCTGCCTTCACCGACCAGATACGCCGCCAGTTGCTTTTCCCCCTTCCTGTCTTCCCGCACGATGACGACAGCTTGCTTGATCGTCGGCAACTGACTTAGCACCATTTCAATCTCTCCGAGCTCAATCCGGAATCCTCTTATTTTCACCTGGTCGTCGATCCTGCTTACATAGATCAGGTTGCCGTCCGGCTGATACTTTACAGCATCTCCCGTTCTGTACATTCTCGCTCCAGACTCACCGCTGAAAGGATCCGGAAGGAATCGCTCCTCCGTCAGCTCTGGACGATTCAAGTATCCACGGGTAACCCCTGCCCCGCCAATGTACAGCTCCCCGACGACACCGATTGGTACAGGTTGTTGATGGCGATCCAATACGTATAACTTCGTATTCGCTATTGGCCCTCCAATCGGCGGTACGCCCTCCTGCAAAGGGCTGACCTCTGTTGCTGTAGCTATGACTGTACACTCTGTAGGACCGTAGTTGTTGATGAGTGCAAAAGGCAATGAAGCTGGCGGAGACTGCCGCAGCAAATCCCCCCCCGTCAGCAAACAGCGTAACGATGTATGCGACGGCCAGGGCAGATGAATCATGATTTCGGCCATCTGCGTTGGCATAAAACCGATCGTAATTTGCTGCTCAACGACCCAATTCTGCAACGCTGCAGGATCCGTTCTTACGCTTTCCTTGCACACATACAAACTGGCGCCTCTGCTCAAGCAGGGCCATATTTCTGCAACTGCAGCATCAAATGCGATGCTTGCTATTTGACTCACACGATCCTGTTCCGTTACTTGATAAAATTGCTGATGCCAGAACACCATATTGATCAGTGTGTGATGCTCGACCATAACCCCTTTCGGATTCCCTGTAGTTCCTGAGGTGTAAATCAGATAGGCCATGTTGTGCGGCGTCGTGGCGATTGACGGATTCCGGTCGCTCTCCTGTGACAGCATCTCCTGATCCGCAGCGCTGTCCAGACAGATGCGCGTAATCGGCTCCGGCACCCATCCGCTTGCCTCGCTCTGGGTCACCATCAACTCAATTCCTGCATCGTGGGCCATGTAAGTCAGACGCTGCTGCGGATACGACGGATCCATCGGCACATACGCGCCCCCGGCTTTTAAGATCCCCAGGATCCCGACGATCAGATCCGCCGAGCGTTCCATGCAGATCCCGACCAGCGTCTCCGGCTTCACGCCTTTCTTTCGCAAACAGTGCGCCAGTTGGTTCGCCCGCGCATTCAGTTCCCCATACGTCAGCTGGCGATCCTCGTCAACGACTGCCACCGCCTCCGGCTGTGCCGCCGCCTGCTCCTCGAACAGCTCCTGAATTACCGGATCCCGTGGATACGCCGTCTCCGTCCGGTTCCATATCTCCAGTTGCTGCTTCGTTTCTGCTTCACTGATCAACTGCATCTGGCCTATTGCTCGCTCCGGATGCTCCGCCACTTCATACAGCCATCGCTCGAAGTGTGCCGCCATCCGCTCGATGGTTGACGCGTCGAACAAGTCCGTGCTGTATTCGAAGCTGACACGCATACCCTCTTCGGCTTCTTGCACTCCGAGCGTCAAGTCAAACTTCGAGACCGACATAAAGCTGCTTATCGTATCCATCCGGCGTTCCGAGTCCATCGGCAGCTCGCTCGGACGGCTTTGCAGCGTAAACATCGTCTGAAACAATGGCGCATAGCTCGCCGACCGCTCCGGCTGCAGCGCCGCCACGATCTTCTCAAACGGGATGTCCTGATGCTCCTGCGCTTTCCATGCTTTCCCGCGCACTTGCGACACCAACTCCCGGAAGCTCGGATTGGCTGACACATCCGCACGGTGCACAAGGGTGTTAACAAAGAATCCGATCATCCCCTCGATTTCCCCGTAATGCCGGTTCGCAATCGGACTGCCGACGGCGATATCCGTCTGTCCCGTATAGCGGGAGAGGAAACCTTGGTAGGCGGCGAGCAGCGTCATGAATAACGTTGCTCCCTCTTGACGACTGAGCGCTTTTAGCTTGATGAGCAAATCGGCCGGAAGATCCGCTTCATACCGCTCTCCCCGGTAGCTTTGCTGCGCTGGACGCGGACGATCCGTCGGCAGTTGCAGCACAGGCAGTTCCCCGCCCAGTTCTTCCTCCCAGTACGCCAACTGACGGTTCATCACGTCTTCGCTCAGCCAGTTCCGCTGCCAATGCGCGTAGTCGGCATATTGCAAAGATAGCGGTGCCAACTCCGCTGGTTGCCCTCCCGCAAACGCCTCATATAGTGCGAGCCATTCCCGGACGAAAATGTCCAGCGACCATCCGTCAAATATAATATGGTGCAGCGTGCACATCAGCACCCAATCGTTCTCTCCCATCGCGATGGCCTGTGCCCGGATTAACGGCCCCTCAGCCAGTTGGAAGGGTTTGTCTGCCTCCGCTTGCATGAGCGACTTCATCTCGCGCTCTCTGTCCTCGCTTGCCAGATGGCGAAGGTTCGTCACAGGCAGACGCTCGGGCTGGTGTTCACGAATAATCTGCACAGGCTCGCCGTTCGCCTCGCCAATGACAGTACGCAGCACTTCATGACGCTGGATCAGCGCATCGTAGGCTTGTTCCAACGCATCCAGCTTCCAGGCTCCCTGCAACCGCCATGCGCATGGAATATTGTACAGCGGACTGTTCGGTTCCAGTTGATCGAGGAACCAGAGCCGCTGCTGGGCATACGATACCGGCATATGCACGCCTCGTTCCACCGCTTCAATCGGCGGGCGCTTCTCCCCTTCTCCACCTTGCGCTAACAGCGTTAATCGACGGGATAAGCTCTCGATCGTCGGGTATTGGAACAGGTCGCGCACTGCCACCTCCACGCCGAACACCTCGCGCAGACGCGAAACTGCCTGCGTCGCCAGCAGCGAGTGGCCTCCCAAATCAAAGAAGGAATCATAGCTACCGATCCTCTCCACACCAAGCAGCTGGCTCCATACCGCCGAAACGAGTTCCTCCGCTGGCGTTTGCGGCGCTGCATAGCCCTCTTGATTCCACGACGACACTGTCGGAATCGGCAGTGCCCTCGTATCGATCTTCCCGTTCGGCGTTAACGGCAAACTGTCCAGTTGCACAAAATACGTCGGCACCATATAGCTTGGCAATCGCTCGCTCAAGTATGTCCGCCATTCCTGCGCGCTGCCTTCGCCGACCAGATACGCCGCCAGCTGCTTTTCCCCGGGCCTGTCTTCCCGCACGACGACGGACGCCTGCCGCAGAGTCGGATGCTGGCTGAGCATCGTCTCTATCTCACCGACTTCGATCCGGAATCCTCTGATTTTCACCTGTTTGTCCATCCGCCCTAAATAAACCAGATTCCCATCGGGCATCCACTTTACCCAATCCCCTGTCCGGTACATGCGCTCTCCCGCAACGAACGGATTGGATACGAATTTGTCTGCTGTCAGGTCAGGCTGGTTCAAATACCCGCGTGCCACGCCGTCTCCGCCCAGACAAAGCTCCCCCGGCACGCCGACAGGATTCAAGTGATTGTGCTGATTGACCACATACGCCGTCGAGTTGCCTATCGGTTTACCGATAGGGATCTGTTCCTCATACGCACGGTCACGGTCAATCAAGAAACACGTGGAGAACGTCGTATTCTCGGTCGGACCGTACCCGTTCCACAGCGACAATTCAGGAGAAGAACGCAGCACCTGATTGACATGAACCGGCGACAACGCGTCCCCGCCGATGATGAGATGCTGAAGACCTGCGAACAGGGTAGCGTCTTTTTGAACAAGCTGGTTGAACAATGGAGATGTCAGCCACATCGTCGTCAGCTGATGACGGTGTATAAACGCCGCCAGCGCAGGCGCATCCAGCAACGTTTCCCTTGGGATAGGATACAGCGATCCTCCGTTTAGCAGCGCGCCGAACACTTCAAACGTGCTGGCATCGAACCCGATCGCACCGGTTTGAGCCATTCTATCTTCGGCGCTGAAAGGGATGTAGCCCGCTTGTTTCACCAGACGAACCACGTTGCGCTGCTCCACAACGACGCCTTTCGGGTTTCCGGTAGATCCTGACGTATACATGACGTAAGCTGCGTTTTGCGGTGTCGTCATGACCGGCGGATTCCAATCGCTCTCCTGCGACAGCATCTCCTGATCGGCTGCGCTATCCAGACAGATGCGCATGATAGGCTCCGGTACCCATCCGCTTGCCTCGCTCTGGGTCACCAGAAACTCAATTCCTGCATCGTGGGCCATGTAAGTCAGACGCTGCTGCGGATACGATGGATCCATCGGCACATAGGCGCCCCCGGCTTTCAGGATCCCCATGATCCCGACGATCAGATCCGCCGAGCGTTCCATGCAGATTCCAACCAGTGTCTCCGGCTTCACGCCTTTCTTCCGCAAACAGTGCGCCAGTTGGTTCGCCCGCGCATTCAGTTCCCCATACGTCAGCTGGCGATCCTCGTCAACGACTGCCACCGCCTCCGGCTGTGCCGCCGCCTGCTCCTCGAACAGCTCCTGAATTACCGGATCCCGTGGATACGCCGTCTCCGTCCGGTTCCATATCTCCAGTTGCTGCTTCGTTTCTGCTTCACTGATCAACTGCATCTGGCCTATTGCTCGCTCCGGATGCTCCGCCACTTCATGCAGCCATCGCTCGAAGTGTGCCGCCATCCGCTCGATGGTTGACGCGTCGAACAAGTCCGTGCTGTATTCGAAGCTGATGCGCATCCCCTCTTCGGCTTCTTGCACTCCGAGCGTCAAGTCAAACTTCGAGACCGACATAAAGCTGCTTATCGTATCCATCCGGCGTTCCGAGTCCATCGGCAGCTCGCTCGGACGGCTTTGCAGCGTAAACATCGTCTGAAACAATGGCGCATAGCTCGCCGACCGCTCCGGCTGCAGTGCCGCCACGATCTTCTCAAACGGGATGTCCTGATGCTCCTGTGCTTTCCATGCTTTCCCGCGCACTTGCGACACTAACTCCCGGAAGCTCGGATTGGCTGACACATTCACACGGTACACAAGGGTGTTGACAAAGAATCCGATCATCCCCTCGATTTCCCCGTAATGCCGGTTCGCAATCGGACTGCCGACGGCGATATCCGTCTGTCCCGTATAGCGGGAGAGGAAACCTTGGTAGGCGGCGAGCAGCGTCATGAATAATGTTGCTCCCTCTTGACGGCTGAGCGCTTTTAGCTTGATGAGCAAATCGGCCGGAAGATCCGCTTCATACCGCTCTCCCCGGTAGCTTTGCTGCGCCGGACGCGGACGATCCGTCGGCAGCTGCAGCACAGGAAGTTCCCCGCCCAGCTCTTCCTCCCAGTACGCCAACTGACGGTTCATCACGTCTTCGCTCATCCAGTTCCGCTGCCAATGAGCGTAGTCGGCATATTGCAAGGATAGCGGCGCCAATGCCGTGGGTTGCCCTTCCGCAAACGCCTCATACAGCGCGAGCCATTCCCGGACGAAAATGTCCAGCGACCATCCGTCAAAGATGATATGGTGCAGCGTGCACAGCAGCACCCAATCGTTCTCGCCCATCGCGATGGCCTGTGCCCGGATTAACGGCCCCTCAGCCAGTTGGAACGGCTTATCTGCCTCCGCTTGCATGAGCGACTTCATCTCACGCTCTCTGTCCTCGCTTGCCAGATGGCGAAGGTCCGTCACAGGCAGACGCTCGGGCTGGTGTTCGCGAATGATCTGCACCGGCTCGCCGTTCGCCTCGCCAATGACGGTGCGCAGCGCTTCATGACGCTGGATCAGTGCATCGTAGGCCTGTTCCAACGCGTCCAGCTTCCAGGCTCCCTGTAACCGCCATGCGCATGGAATATTGTATAGCGGACTGTTCGGTTCCAGTTGATCAAGGAACCAGAGCCGCTGCTGGGCATACGATGCCGGCATATGCACGCATCGTTCCACCGCTTCAATCGGCGGGCGTTTCTCTCCTTCTCCACCTTGAGCTAACAGCGTTAATCGACGGGATAGGCTTTCGATCGTCGGGTGTTGGAACAGGTCGCGCACCGCCACCTCCACGCTGAACACCTCGCGCAGACGCGAAACCGCTTGCGTCGCCAGCAGCGAGTGGCCTCCCAAATCAAAGAAAGAATCATAGATACTGATCCTCTCCACGCCAAGCAGCTGGCTCCATACCGCCGAAACAAGTTCCTCCGCTGGCGTTTGCGGTGCCGCATAGTCCTCGTGACTCCACGACGACACTGTCGGAATCGGCAGCGCCCTCGTATCGATTTTCCCGTTCGGCGTTATCGGTAAACTATCAAGTTGCACAAAAAACGTTGGCACCATATAGCTTGGCAATCGCTCGCTCAAGTATGCCCGCCATTCCTGCGCGCTGCCTTCTCCGACCAGATATGCCGCCAGTTGCTTTTCCCCCGGCCTGTCTTCCCGCACGACGACGGTCGCCTGTCGCAGAGTCGGATGTTGGTTGAGAATCGTCTCAATCTCCCCGACTTCGATCCGGAATCCTCTGATTTTTACCTGTTTGTCCATCCGCCCTAAATAAACCAGATTCCCATCGGGCATCCACTTTACCCAATCCCCTGTCCGGTACATGCGCTCTCCCGCAACGAACGGATTGGATACGAATTTGTCCGCTGTCAGGTCAGGCTGGTTCAAATACCCGCGCGCCACGCCGTCTCCGCCCAGACAAAGCTCCCCCGGCACGCCGACAGGATTCAAGTGATTGTGCTGATTGACCACATACGCCGTCGAGTTGCCGATCGGCTTACCGATAGGGATCTGTTCCTCATACGCACGGTCACGGTCAATCAAGAAACACGTGGAGAACGTCGTATTCTCGGTCGGACCGTACCCGTTCCACAGCGACAATTCAGGAGAAGCACGCAGCACCTGATTGACATGAACTGGCGACAGCGCATCCCCGCCGATGATGAGATGCTGAAGACCCGCGAACATAGCAGCGTCTTTTTGAACGAGCTGGTTGAACAATGGAGAGGTCAACCACATCGTAGTCAACTGATGACGATGTACAAACGCCGCAAGCGCAGGCGCATCCAGCAACGTTTCCCTTGGGATAGGATACAGTGATCCTCCGTTTAGCAGCGCGCCGAACACTTCAAACGTGCTGGCATCGAACCCGATGGCACCGGTTTGAGCCATTCTATCTTCGGCGCTGAAAGGGATGTAGCCCGCTTGTTTCACCAGACGAACCACGTTCCGCTGCTCCACAACGACGCCTTTCGGGTTTCCGGTAGATCCTGACGTATACATGACGTAAGCTGCATTTTGCGATGTCGTCATGACCGGCAGATTCCGATCGCTCTCCTGTGACAGCATCTCCTGATCGGCTGCGCTGTCCAGACAGATGCGCGTGATAGGCTCCGGCACCCATCCGCTTGCCTCGTTCAGGGTTACCATTAACTCAATCCCCGCATCGTGAGTCATGTAAGTCAAGCGCTGCTGCGGATACGACGGATCCATCGGCACATACGCGCCCCCAGCTTTCAGGATCCCCATGATCCCGACGATCAGGTCCGCCGAGCGTTCCAAGCAGATTCCAACCAGCGTCTCCGGCTTCACGCCTTTCCTTCGCAAACAGTGCGCCAGTTGGTTAGCCCGCGCATTCAGTTTCCCATACGTCAGCTGGCAGTCTTCGTCAACGACAGCCACCGCTTCCGGCCGTGCCGCCGCCTGTTCCTCGAACAGCTCCTGAATCACCTGATCCCGTGGATACGCCGTCTTCGTCAGGTTCCATGCCACCAGTTGCTGCTGCTCCTCATCCTGAGATAAAAGACGAATGTCAGCCATTCTTTCTTCAGCATTATCCAGAACCGTTTGAATAAAATGATCAAAATGACGAATCCATCTTTGAATTGAATCTTCATGAAAAATATCTTTATTATATTCAAAATTCGCTGCAATCGTTCCATTACTTTCCTGTTCAACAAATAAAGTCAGATCGAATTTGGAGACCTTCTTATCCAAAGGAAACGGAGCGAGCTTTAGCCCGTGCAAATCGAAAACATTTGTAGCATTGCCCAGAAAAATAGCCGCATCTTGCTTGCAAGCTTTTTGCAATACAAACCCCGCTTGGAAAACCGCTGGAATACTCATATCACGCTGAAGACTGTTTTCGCTAACCATAAGCGAGAAGGGATAATCCTGATGATTGGTACAATCCGTTAATTCTTCTTGTACTTGCAGAAGCAATTGTTTAAAAGAGTCATTTTCACTAAAACGCATCCGAATTGGAAGTAAATTCACAAAGTAACCACAAGAATGATGGAAATTTCGATTCTTTCTACCGTATCTGGGCGTTCCAACGATAATTTCGTTTTGCCCCGATAACCGATGTAAAAAAGCAAAGTAAAGCGCTAAAAACACGCGATTTAATGACCTGTCTTCTTTATTGCAAAATGCAAACAGCTTCTCGCTCGTTTTCGCCTGCAAGGCAAAAGGCGCCAATCCCCCGGCAAAAGCAGGAACAGGCGGACGCTTCTTATCAGCGGGCAGTTCCAGCACAGGAAGTTCGTCTGATAGTTTATGTTTCCAGAACTGTGCTGATGTTTGCCCTGCTTCGCTCTGCAACAAGCTCTCCTGCCAACTGACAAAGTCCGAATATGAGTACTCCACGCATTGCAGTTGGGTATTCTCTTGCAGATCTCCGTTATATAAACGTTTATACAATAAACCAAACTCATCTAATATCAGAGATAAAGACCAGCCGTCAAAAACAATATGATGGAGTACGATATACAGCACATAATGTTCCTCGCTAAAACACAGCAACCTGACTTTAAACAATGGCCCATTGCTCAGGTCAAAACTCTCCTGAGACTCTGCCAACAGGTACTGGTTAACTGCCGACTCTCCCCAGTCCCCTACTGCGATTGACTTGAAATCGAGAACTGGTTCGCTATACACTTTTTGCACAGGCTCTTCTTCCATTATAAAGACAGTTCGGTAACATTCATGACGTTTTACGAATTCAATAAAAGCATTTTGTACAGCTTCTATATCCAGCTTTGAATAAATATGCCACGCAAACGATTCATTGTAGCAAGTGTTGTTTGGATACATCGATTCATGCGATATAAACGGGATTTGTCCCTTTGACAACGGAATTGTTTTGATAAACGTTTTACTTGACAAGTAAACCATCCCTTTCCGAATATGATTTTTTACATGTTCCCATACTCTGTTTCTTCACATCCGTACAGTACAGTTATTGAATTCATAATCAATGACGCTCTATTCAAGACGGACGTCATCACTTCCTTCCCTTCAATTTGCTGGCACCTTGTCGCCCGAATCGCGGCGACAAATGGTACCTTTTGTAATTATATAAAGGAATTATTAAGAATCATGTCGAAATTCGTTAATTTTTTGTAACACAATACTAATTGTTGTTTTTTTGACATAATTGTAAAGTTTATGATCTATACCCAAAATGTGCATCCACTAATCCGAAATATGAGTTATGAACAGCTTCACTCCAGAAAAACGGAAGTAACACAAAGAAAGCCCGTACCTTAAAGGCACGAGCCGCCGACATTTATGTTCAAGCTTAACGATATTTAATCTTCAAATCACCGACACTCTATCTTTATTAGTAGCTGCAAACGTTCAAATATCTCTATTTTCCCCAACATACCGAAGGGCTTGTCCCCATCTTAGATGCAATGTTATGCGCTGGGTCATTCTTCATGAAGTTCGCTATTGTTGCTTGTTTCTAAATAGGATTGTACAATTAATTTATAACTCATTTGGAGGTGTTCCTGTATGAAATGGGTTAATATCCGTGATATCTACCCATATCGTTGGGTTCTGGTTGGAAGCTCTTGAAACTCATTCTAATAATTACAAACGATCTATCGATGACATGTCCGTTGTTTCTGATTTTGATGACCCTAAACATGCATGGGCTTCTTACAAGAAACTTCATCTGGCAGAGCCCTCTAGAGAACTTTATGTATTCTATACCGGAAATGAATGTATTGAAGTCATTGAACAACCCTTTACCGGTATTAGAGGTCTTCGATGAAAATCCATCTTATCAATGGCCTTCCTATTATATCTCTCCCTCTTTCCTATAAGAATAAATCCACCCTTCTTAATAACGTCTTGTTAGATACCGGGTGCTCCACAACTATTTTTGATACAGATCTTGTCGAACCTATTTGGACTGGATATTGACTTTATCAATAGAGGCCAATGGTTTTAAACATTAACCATCCTCTTAACCAGAGCTTTCAATTGTATGATCAAAAACATGATGGGAGTTAGCGCGAAGTTCAACATTAGTAAGATAAGATGAGCATAATTCCCGCCTTCTATGGGCAGTATCTCCAAACCATGAATATGCGGAATATAAAATATCCAGACAATACCGGGTCCAACCCATGATCCGCCTTGATCATGCATCGATGCGGAGTTGAACATCATGAGAACGAGTAACCAATATCCTAAACCTAGAAGAGAAATGGCGGAAGCAGAAATGAAGTTTTGCACTATGGATGATTCCTTCATAAGGAATCCAATGAAGATATAACTGATAATTCCCAAGACGCTAATCAATAGTTTGTGCTCGGTATATAGAGGTTGATCGCATACAAATACGAAAAAGTATATGAACGAAAATAAGATATGGATTCCCGATGCCATTTTCATATTTCGTTTGGTTAGCTCGGTCAACACGATCCTCATGATCTAACCCTCTTTTCTGCCCTATTATTGCTTCATTTCTGAGAATAATAAACCGTTCGATGCAATCCTCCAGCCTGCGTTTTGTATATATTCATATTCTACTTTTGAAGTTTTAACATCTCTTTCTCCATCTAAGCCTACATACATATCGAGAATTGCTTTTGTTCTGTTCCCATTCTGTTCGATGGTAACATTGCGTATAGAATCCTTTGATTTTTGGGAGTAACCTCCGTCGAATAGTTCCGCTAGAACTCCGTTTTTATCATGTTGTATACGGAAATCTCCCATGATTTCTTCAATGTACTTCGGAGTGTAAAATGGATCAAGCTTGTTTCTAATGTCTGCTTCAGTTGTTGCATCACAAATATAAGTAAAGTAGTGATCTTCTGATTGAAAGCTATCACACCTGGGATCTAACGCTTTGTTACGATCCATCTGACCAAATACAACAATCGTCGATAACTGGTTTTCGCCTTCTACGGCTAATCGAATCGCTTCTTCTTTCGTTAATTCTTGCTCGACATTTGTCGTACAGCCAACCAGCAGAAAAAGCATAGATAACAACAATAATACTAATTTTACTATTTTCACTTTGAATCGTCCCTTTTCATTGGCTTGAACATTTTATGTATTTGCTAGTCAATGCCCTCGATGACAGGTGTAAATACGTCGCAACCCAGCTTTAGATAGCTGGTATCTTAGGCTGGGCCGCGTGTTGTCTGTTTAAAACAAATCTATTTCCCTTATAATGACTCTGCTGCAAATTGATAAAATGCCTCTGCATCCTCTCGAGTGGCAAATCCGGCCTGTGCCATCTTGTCGCTGCCTCCGCCTTTGCCGCGATAATCAGCCAAATGCTGTTTGAAGAAGGCACCGCAGGCGAGACCATCCTCTCCTCCTCGGGCGAGTAGTACCTTATGATCTGAGTTGGACACGAAAAGCACGATAACGTCAGCTTGTTCAGTGAGCTTAGCAGCCAAGTTCTGCATGTCCTTCAGCATCTTATCCGCGAATTCATGCCTAACTAAGCTTCCCTGGCGGTCTGCCAACAGCTTCTCAGCCAGATATGCATCATTCTCAGCCTTCACCGCATTCAATTCAGCTTGCAGCTGCTTCTGCTCCTGATCCCATTTCTCAATCCGATCCAGGATCTCTTCCTTTCCCGTATTGAATCGGGCCGCTAGACTGCCGAGAATCTCCACACCGGCATTAAATTCGTTCAACGCACGGTATCCACACTTAAAATAGATACGCATATGCCCCTTCTGCTTCTCAGCTCTCAACAGCTTGATCATTCCGATCTCACCTGTTGCTGAGACGTGTGTGCCACCACATGCGTTATATTCGATACCTTCGATTTCAACGATTCGAATATCATCGGTTACTTTCGGCTGCTTCACTAGTGGCAGCTCGGCCGCTTGCTCCTGAGTCACAACATAATTCGTTACCTTGCGATTCAGGTAAATCTGATCATTAACCTCCAGTTCCAACATCATAAGCTGATCCTTCGGTAAATCAGGTCGGGCAACATCAATCGTGGCATAATCCTCACCTAGGTGGAAGCTGAGCGTCTCCGCCTGGCATGCTTCCAGACACATAGCTGACAGAAGATGCTGGCCGCTATGCTGCTGCATATGGTCGAACCTTCTATCCCAATTCAATCGACAGTCGACCTCTTCCACCTCAGGAGAACGCTCGACTTTGTGCAGAATTTCCCCTTCCTCGAGAACGACATCAAGAACCGGAATTTTATTGATCCACCCCAGATCGCAGGGCTGTCCCCCACCGTGTGGATAAAAGGCTGTCTCATTCAATACCAGATAGGTTCCATCCTCCCGCTCCATTCTGCGAGTGATTTGTGTCTTCCACTCCCGGATATAGGCGGATTCATAATATAGCTTCTTCGTCATCTTTATGTCCTCACTGTTCCTAGATTACATTTACTTTACTATAAAAGAGCCCTATATTCCTCTGGAATTAACTGAAGTCTTTTCTGAATTGTAAGAAATATACGACTTGATTCTAAATCTCGAGTTTCAAGACCAAATCTAGAATCATCCATTATGACCGGCATACCAAATTCGATAACTTCTACAACTTCCCCAGTATAAATCTTTTCTTCATATTGCTTGTATGTAAACTTCTCTTCTTGCTTCACTCTTTCGATATGCGTAAGTTTTCCGTCCATGAAGGAACATTCAAATCGTGTACTTATATACTCACCATCAGCATCTTTTCGATGCTTAAACACGATAATATCCTCACATACAAGGTTGAAAAACACGATATAACCAATATCCGTCCCTGTAAAAACAACTACACTATCCTCAAAACAATCGTAAAAAAATTTCCCTGACGACCAAATACCTAAAGTGTCCATGCTGCGTTCATCCTTCTCAACATATCACCAAATGGATCTTCGAAATACGAAGCTAAGTGTTTAAGAATTATTATATTTTCTGAATTTGCTTTCAAAATTCATATTTAGCAGGTCGATCCATGTAATTGATTTTATACGTTTTCAATCCTTTATTCGTTCTCCTTACTAGCTCTAGTCTCTCATACATCTTATAATACACTTCTCCATAGTTCAGTCCTTCGGGTAATGATTTTATCAATCGTATTTCAGCGATCTCTGATTCCGGTAATTCATCTATTTCCTCTACCTCTGCATAAAATGCCATCCCATAACTATCATGAAACGCATATATGCCTAATGGTGATAATTCGAATTTTATGGAGCCTGTTTCCTCATACAATTCTCTGCTTGCTGTTTCTATAATAAATTCTCCTTCTTCTCTTCTTCCTCCTGGAAGCTCCCAAACTTTTCGATTCCTGTTTCTAATTATAATTAGTTCATTTTTATATTTTGCTATCATAACAACAAACGTAATCTTGTCATGTAAAATGTCATCTAGCTCGTACCATAGAAAATCCAAAGGATTGTCATCCCCTCTTCTTTTAAGATTCTGAATACAAGAACGATTCAAAAATGACTCAAAATGCCAACCACTTGAATCTCCTGAAATGTTATGTTTTAATTCAGTCCCCAAACCGATGGTACATGTATAATATCCAATTTCATTTTCACTTTATCTCCCTTCATGTCAGACAATTCCGTCTAACGTTTTTCTAACGTTTTTATATATACGAAATGACCCAGCCTTAGATAGCTCTTATCTCAGGCTAAGTCATCATTCCATCCACGATTATACAGCTTACAATCAAAGGGCGATAGCCTTGATCGTGTTATTCTTGTTATTCTCCATTTACCGCGATCATCTGCACCACTGGTCGGCCGTCACCCTTCAGTTCGATGTTACCAGCGAGTAGTTGTGAAGACCCGTCCCCGTCTAGAAATATGGCCTCATTCAACTCCCCATCGGCAATACTTCCCTTAATCGCAGTACGAAATTTATCCGCCGTACATTTGGTAGAAGTAACAACTAGGTATAATTCCCCATAATTATCATAGACCATACCACTGCGAAGGCGCTCGTCATCGGGAAACGGCAACCCTTCTTCTTGGACCGCAATTCTATACCAGTTGCTATCGTCCTTTATATTCATACTTATTCCACCCTGAGCCCAGAAGTTCGCAGCATCTGAGATATGTAGATCATCGACGCTTGCAGCTCGTTGCACGTCGACTATTTTTGTGACCCGATCATAAACGATGGTTCCCCGAGCATATTTGACATTAAACCAGCCTGATCCGTATTCTTTCGGACTTCCGCTTACGGGCATACCATCCATAGCCGCGATGCTTAACAACTGATTTCCCCAAAAGAATCCACCATTTATCCCATTGGTTCCCGATTTCACGACGTTGTCGTTTATGCTATGAAGCGAAATACGACTCGGCTCCGTCTTCAGTACATGAAGAACAACACCGTTATCAGCAGTTATTTGAAAGTAGTTCACTTCTTTTGGATGATCGCCTTTACTTAAGTGCCATATCGTAACGACCTCTAAAATTAGATATAAAGCGCATAAATAAAATGGAAGGGAACGTCTTATAACTGCGAATCTTTCATTCGTAATTCCTTTCATATCCGCTCGTCCCCTTATTCGTTACTTGATAATAGATATGACGTTCTTGGAAAATTCCGCTGCGTAGATGGTGTTATAAGTGGTTGGCGCCTTCCATGATTATACATCTGACATTCAAGGAAAAATAGTCTTCTCTATACTTAAATATGGTGTTAGATGAGGCCATGACTCTCTTCGAGTTCCTATCGATTCCTGTAATCGCTAACATTCAAAAAAGGGAAACACAGCTATGTACTTATTAAATTTACCTTCCCATTCGTTCCAATCACCTGATTCCAGAGTCCCTGCAATCTGCAGCCCTGATGGTTCTACTGATGCCCATAGAAAGAAGTCAGTTTTACCTTCTTCACCAAACCAACATGGTTGACCAATATGATTCATAATTATTTGAGATGGGAGCAAAGAATAAATTTCAGCCAATCTATCCCATGAATCGTTAGTGAATTTCTCAAAATCCAAACAATATACACGATCAATATTAATAATTGGTTCGTCCTTAATCTCGGAATTATCGTAAAAACAAATTATCAATTTAGTCTCTCCTTATATGCACTCGCAACGGAAGATATAAAAGTCTCAGCTCGTTATGAAAGGCTAATGGGTAGGAAAACAGGTTGAACTGGAAATCAACGGCTTTTCGAAGTACGGTCAATCCATTACCTTACAAGGGTAAGTCCATACGGTAATTCTCGGTCATGAATCCAGGCTTCAACAAGCTTGTTAAATAACTCAGGTTGGGCAAGAGATACTCCATGACCAACATTAGGTATGATAACGCCTTTACAATGGATTGTGTTATCTACGATGTCTAATAAGGATTTCCTCATCATTTTCTTCTCTTTTTCCCCAACCGTAATTAATATCTTTGATGTAGACTTGCTGAAATCTGTTGGTATACGAAAAGACATGTTTTCTTCTAAAATCTGAATAAGAAGGTTCATATCCATGTTACTGGTTTCTTTATAATAGGTTTCAAACATTTCCTCACCAATGTATAACTGTTTGGCTTGAAGCTTCGAAAAAGTTCGATTTTTTGTTAGCCCATAAGTTAACCGGATGGCAGGTTGAATCATTTTATTTACAAATGGAGCTGGTCTAACAAGTGCACTATTTATTATTGAATAATCTACCACATCTGGGTTCATACTTAGTATTTTCATAGCAACTTGTGCGCCTAAAGAAAATCCGATTAAAATAACCTTTTTGCCTTGTGCTTTAGTTAGAATCAAATTTAATATTTCTTCGGCACAATTCTGAATTGAGAAGTCTGTGCAAGGACTCTTCCCATGTCCAGGTAAGTCCGGAACTAAGCAATGATAATCAGTAAAGTATTCAATTTGCTTCGCCCACATCCAACCACTCACTCCTCCCCCATGTAAGAAAACGATGAGAGAAGCTTCTGTATTTCCCGACTCTGTGTAATGTAGCTTTATTGGATTTCACCCTTTACTGTTTCACTTGATCTTACGAGTTGCGCTACAATGATCCATTTACACTTTTTGATGTTCTTCCATCCATTCTTCAAGTGCCACTTTAATTAAAAATCGATCTTTTGAAGAGATACTTTTAATTTGATTCCATTGTCCATCAACAAGTTGCAAATGATAATGGCCATTAATATCTGAATCTGGGTACCAACCTAGATCAAAGAGTAAAGCGTCTTCATTTTCAGGAATGTACCATTTTCCATTATTAATTTTCAGCTTAACGATCTGTAATAAGTCTTCTGTGAAGAATCCCCAGTTCTCAATTAGGTAATCATTACCCTCACTAAGCATAGGATCTATATCGTAGAATTTGTTATAGGTTACGGCATAACCTGCTGGCACCTTAAGTTGCATTAGATTCAATTATCTCACCCTCTTATACATCATTGGTCATTTGGATCGGCTACACTTAGTTGGAAAGAGAAAATAAGGGTTGTTTACTTTAGATGATGCCACGTTATGAATCATTGCCGATATTCAATACAGTTACTGTTATCCCAGTATTACTAGTGACAAAGTTGATTGACCACATGTCGCTTACTGACAATTTCCCACTAACTTTATCAAAAGTTCTTTTTACTAAAAACTTTTGATCTACGTTATAAATTACTGGATAAACTTTATCAAGGCCATGTTTAAGTTTAAGCTCTTTAGCCGCTTCACTTACAGATTCACTACTTGCTTGAATCGGCTTAAATCCGAATTTCTCAACTAAATATAAGCTAGATTCAGTTATTTTTTCGGAAATTTCCTGACTAAATATTACAACCGTTTGTAATTTCAAGTAAAGGCATATCGTGGAAATAGGTTCAGTAGTATTCATTCAAGAGTATTTTTATAGCGAAAAATAAAAGAATAATACATAGAAAATCAAAAAATTAGTTGACACTATTTTTAATGCGTGATAAAAATGTTAATATCCATTTCGGAAAACTACATATTTGGGCTATGAAAGGATAAAGTAGTGGAAATCTCCCTATCTCAGAGAGCTGATGGTTGGTGTGAATCAGCATATAGATTATTCATGAAGTTCGTCCTGGAGCATCTTTCATAAATCTCACGTTGTGAGGAAATGAAAGACGGTAGTGAATACCGTTATCAAATAAAGTGGTGAAGAATTTTTTCACAACTAGGGTGGTACCGCGATATATATCGTCCCTACGTATTTACGTAGGGACGTTTTTTATTTAGGTCTTACTTTTGTTGTATCTTCATAACTAGGGTGGTACCGCGATATTTTATCGTCCCTACGTATTTACGTAGGGACGTTTTTATTTAGGTCTTACTCTTGTTCTATCTTCACAACTAGGGTGGTACCGCGATATTTTATCGTCCCTACGTATTTACGTAGGGACGTTTTTTATTTGAAAGGAAGTGGTTGTATGGGAAAGGATCCACTGATCCACGATAGAACAATATGAATAAAGACCGAATCGTAATAGACAAAGAAATAGAAGAAGCAGAGAGGAGATAAAGCGATGGATTCACAGCAATGGACATCGAAATTAGGTTTCATTTTAGCTGCAGCAGGTTCAGCAATTGGCCTTGGCGCGATTTGGAAGTTCCCATATATGGCCGGTATTGGAGGCGGCGGTGCGTTCTTTCTTATTTTCATCGGTTTTACTTTATTAATTGGTTTACCGTTATTATTGGCGGAATTTGTAATTGGAAGAAGTGCACAAAAAGAGGCTGTTGAGGCATACAGAGATATTGCTCCTAAGACGCTATGGCCGTGGGTCGGCAAATTAGGGATTGTAACATGCTTCATATTGCTTTCATTCTACAGTGTTGTAGGAGGATGGATTCTATTATATTTATGGAACGCAATTACAGGAAGACTATGGGAAGGAAATGGCGCGTACAAAGCAACTTTTGGTGAAATCATTTCCAATCCATATTTGGCGGTTGGAGCACAGCTATTATTTATTTTGATTACTATTTTTATCGTAAGTAAAGGTGTACAAAACGGTGTTGAAAAAGTAAATAAATATTTCATGCCCGCACTATTTGTTTTATTCTTTGTCTTAATTGTTCGAGCACTTACATTAGATGGTGCTGGAGAAGGAGTTCGTTTCTTCTTACAACCAGATTTCTCACATGTAACGTCTGAAATTGTGTTATATGCGATGGGGCAATCGTTCTTCTCATTATCTGTCGGTGTAGGAGTCATGGTAACGTATAGCTCATACTTACCGAAAGAAGAAAGTTTACCGCGTTCCGCGTTTTCTATCGTCGGTTTAACGCTTGTGATTACATTGCTTGCGGGACTTGCTATTTTCCCGGTTGTATTCGCATTTGGAATGGAACCATCTCAAGGGCCAGGTCTATTATTTATTGTATTGCCAGCGATTTTCAGTAAAATGGCATTCGGAAAGCTATTCTTCATTATTTTCTTGTTACTATTTTTCTTTGCAACGATAACATCCGCAATTTCGATGTTGGAAATTAGCGTTGCCTCTTTAACGAAAAAAGGGAACGGAAAACGCGAAAAAATGGCACTGATTGTCGGATTACTAATCTTTGTCGTAGGGATTCCATCGGCGCTATCCTATGGCGTATTAAGCGATGTTGAATTGTTTGGCAAAACCGTCTTTGATTTAGCTGACTTTACAGTAAGTAATGTTCTTATGCCACTCGGTGTATTATTAGTTGCAATCTTCGTACCGTTAAAAATGAAAAAAGATGTGTTAATGAGAGAATTGGAAGTAAGTAAAAATAAAGGCTATAAATTATTCGTATTATGGTTATTCTTACTTCGCTATATAGCACCAATTGCAATTATAATCGTATTTTTAAATGTAATTGGAGTGATTTAGAAATACGAAAGGCCCTAGCATAACGTTATGTTAGGGCCTTTTCGTTATATTTTTTCCGTTTCAAGAGATAACACTTGCACCTGACGTAACGTCATGTTTTATAGTATAGTTGCCGGCAAATTGATGCGCAGCACAAAAAGAGGTGATTATGAAGCAGCTTTGGAAAGTCGGAGATCTTGCTAAGCTCACGGGACTCACGTTACGAACATTGAGATTTTATGATCAGATTGGCCTGTTTTCTCCTTCGGCGCATTCCGATTCGGGGCACAGGCTGTATAACCAAGCCGACCTATCGAGACTGCAGCAAATTTTGTCCTTAAAGGAGCTAGGCTTATCGCTTGAGGAGATTAAGTCCGTAATAACCGGCGGCCACTTTAGTCCGCTGCAAATTGTGTCGCTGCAAATCGCCCGTCTAAAAGATACGATCCAGATGCAACAAAAGCTTTTGGCCGGATTGGAATCCGTGTCTGACCTCATGCTTTTGAAACAACCAGTGACGGTAGAAGATTTTACAAAATTATTAGAAATGATGAAAAAGAGCCAAGAAAAAGTGATCCTCGAACGTTGGATGAATTGGGAGCATCGCCTGGATCAGCTGGGCGACCTCCTCGATAAGGATGCCGACGAATCGAATCAAGGGAGCTGAAAATCATGAATGAACGATCAGCCATTCATCACACTTTCGTCGTTGAGCGAGTGTACAAAGCTTCGCCGGCAAAGGTTTTTGCCTACTGGGCGAATCCTCACATGAAAGAGCAATGGTTTTCGAAAGCAGATGAGTTTGACTTCCGTGTCGGCGGTGGTGAACGCACTCAAGGAGGGCCTCCCGGCGGAGCGGTGTTTACCTTCAATGCCCGGTACCACGACATTGTGCCGGACGAACGCATCGTGTACACCTATACGTTGGATATGGGCGAGACCCGAATTTCCGTTTCCGCAACGACCGTCGAGTTCAAGCCAGAGGGCGAAGGAACAAAGCTGATTTTCACCGAGCAAGGCGTCTTTCTCGATGGCCACGATACGCCGGCTCAGCGCGAGCACGGAACCAAGGAGATGATGGATAAGCTGGGTGTGCAGTTGGAGATCGACTAACCTATTCAAACTATGTAAAGGAGGAACGAGCATGACAGAAAACCATGCGGCAAATAGCGAAACCAGCTCAGCGGAAGAATACGAATTGGTAACAACGAGGGTGATAAATGCATCCCC
Organism: Paenibacillus sp. MER 180; assembly: GCF_023713665.1. Classification (NCBI taxonomy): domain Bacteria; kingdom Bacillati; phylum Bacillota; class Bacilli; order Caryophanales; family Paenibacillaceae; genus Paenibacillus; species Paenibacillus sp. MER 180. The sequence continues at coordinate 55,991 of NZ_JAMAVT010000022.1, forward strand.
TTCTCTCGTTTACGAAGCCTGGACTAAACCCGAGCATTTGGCACAGTGGTGGGGTCCGAACGGGTTTACAAACACTTTCCACGAATTTGATTTACGGCCGGGAGGGACATGGGAGTTTGTGATGCACGGACCGAACGGAGTTGATTATCCCAATAAAAGCGAATTTGTAGAAATCGGGCCAGAACGGATCGTACTGCGGCACGTATGTGAACCCCATTATCAACTCACGGCAACCTTCGAGGATCTAGGCGGTACAACCAGACTAACTTGGAGCCAGCTCTTCGAGAACGCTGCCGTGTTCAACGCCATCAAGAAAATTGCAACTCCAGCCAACGAGGAAAATCTTGATCGGCTCGAAGCGCATTTACAGAAGATGTCCATCTGAGAACCTAAGGCGAGGGAGGAACGGACATGACGGGAAACCAAGCGGCAAACTGTGAAATCAGCGCAGCGGAAGAAAAGGAGTTGGTAACAACGAGGGTGATAAATGCATTTCCATCTCTCGTTTACGAAGCCTGGACAAAACCCGAGCATTTGGCACAGTGGTGGGGTCCGAACGGGTTTACGAACACTTTTCTCGAATTTGATTTACGGCCGGGAGGGATATGGGAGTTTGTGATGCACGAACCGGACGGAGTCGATTATCCCAATAAAAACGAATTTGTCGAAATCGGGCCAGAACGGATCGTGCTGCGGTATCTATATGACCCCCATTTTCAACTCATGGCAACCTTCGAGGATTTTGGCGGCACAACCAGATTAACTATGCGCCAGCTTTTCGAAGATGAAGCCGTATTCAACGCCATCAAGGAAATCGCATCTTTACACACCAAGGAAAATCTTGACCGGCTCGAAGCGCATTTGCAGAAGATGTCCATCTGAGAGCATGGGTACCTTTTCCGATAGACTCCTGCCGGCCGCGAGGCCGGTTTTTCCATGTATTCTTGTAAGGGTCACACAACCCAGCCTTACATAGCGCTATCTTAGACTGGGTCGTGTGTTGTTTGGGAATCTATCGCATTTTTCTTCTCATTTTCTCATTCCGGCGCTAATTTCAGTTCATTTCCTGCCTTTCGGTATTCATTCGGTTCGATACTCGAGACGTGGTATTGTCCGGTCGACCAGTCATCGACCTGGTCATGGTACCACTTGCTCAGCACATGTCCGGATTGGCCGGGCCCCACCACATTCAACGAACGGGTCGGATTGGACATATCGATGACCGTTCGCCACGGTGCCCCATGGGTGACTTCGCCGCTCTTTGCATCCCAACCTGCAGCCCCGACGGTGACACGGCCGCCGCCCATCGGAACAGACTTGGCATTAAAAATCAGATCCAACGGCTTCACAGCACCAAGAGGATGAGCAAAATCAACCTGATGGAACTTGCCCCACTGCCATTTGTCCGGATGTTTGCCCTGCAGCGAAACAGCCTGATCCACAGCCAGCTGGAATGCCTGCAGCGCCACCTTCTCGATTCCGCCTTTTTCGTCGATCCATGGCTCCCGCTCGCCTTGAAGCGCCCTGCGGAGCATTTCATCCTTAACAACCGATTTATTGTTAAATAGCTCCATCAAATCAGCGTTGATTTCGGATGTGAATAGCACATCATCAAAACCCTGCATCCACAGCTCAAAGCCAAGCGGTGCAGCCAGATCCGGATCATTCACTTTATTCCATCCTTGTACAAGCGAAAGCACGTCGCGGTCGATTTGCCGCAAATCCGGCGAGTCTTTGATCTTGGCAATCAACTCATCAACAAACTCTTCTGCCTGAAGGTTATCGCGGTCAAATTGAAGTTTTATCATATCCTCTACGGTTAGCTTATCCTTGGCAGATAGCACCTGTTGGATACGCGCTTCACGGTATGGCTGGGACCAGACGTCCGTTAGATGATACGGATAGCTGTCGCCAATCACTTTATTGTTCGCCGTAGCGATAAACCCTTCCTTTGGATTCACGGTTGTGGGCAGTTCATCCCACGGGATATATCCCGTCCACTCATATTCATCCGTCCAGCCTGGTACCGGAACCGAACCGTCGCCTTTTTTGCGGATCGGAATCAGGCCGTTCCCACGGTAGGCAATCGTGCCGTCCGTAGAAGCAAAAACAAAATTTTGAGCAGGTGCTTCAAAATGTGTCAACGCCTGCTTGAAATCCTCCCAGTTCTGCGCTTTCGCGAACATCTGAACCGCTTCGAGCTCGGTCGTTGCATCCAAGGCGGTCCATTTCATCGCAAGCGCCGTTTCCTGACGCTGATCATGTGCGAATTCAGAGATAACCGGCCCATGCCGGGTCACGACAACTTCATACGGCACCGGAGCCTCGCCTTTTACCTTAATTTCCTCTTGATAAACCTTGGCATCTTCCCATTGGCCCATATATTCGAATTGATGCGGATTGTTCGGGTTTCTTTTTTCAATATAGAGATCCTGTACGTCCGGACTTAGATTCGTCACCCCCCAGGCTATCGTGTCGTTATGCCCGAGAATGATCCCTGGAACGCCCGCAAAAATCACTCCGCTCACGTTCAGCTCCGGTGCCGAGAGATGCGTCTCATACCAGATGGACGGCGTACTTAGGCCCAGATGCGGGTCATTGGCCAGCATTGGCTTGCCGGATGCCGACTTCTCTCCAGATACGACCCAGTTGTTGCTGCCGTTAAATGGATCCCGCGGAACCGCGGTAGCTGCCAGCGCTGTCAGATCGACCGGTTGTTCTTTTAACGCTTGAATGATCATTGCCCCATCCTTCGGATAGGTTGGCATAACCGACTGAAATTTCTCGGGGGACAGCTTCTGCGCCATTGCGTACCTAAAAGCCTGACCCTCCCAGTTGCCTGCCAGATCATAGGACATGTATTTGCCAATCGTCAAGGAGTCCACAGGCTGCCATTCCCCGGGTTCATACCCCAGAATCGCAAATTCGACCGGTAGCGATCTGGCGGCTTTGGCATGTTTGATGTAATTGTTGACGCCATCCGCATACCATTGCAGCACCTGTCTGGACTCTTTTGAGTAAGCTCCAAGAGAAACCTCCGCCGCCCGCCGCAAACTAAACGCACGGAAAAATTTATCGCGGTCGATAGCCTTAGCCCCCACCACTTCACTAAGCTGTCCGGAAGCCTGCCTTCGGCTCATATCCATCTGGAACATGCGATCCTGCGCCGTTACATAGCCTTGAGCCATGTAGAGATCATGTTCGTTTTGCGCCTCGATATGCGGAACGCCGGAAGCATCCCTCCATACCGTCACTTCCTTTTCTAGTCCAGAAATGTTGAGTTTCCCCTGAACGACAGGCAGGCTTTTATTCACGAACCAATAAACGTATCCCCCAGCGCAGGCAAGCAAAAGGACTAATACCAAAACAATGATTCCGGTAACACGAAGCCAGTGTTTCTTCTTGTGACGTTTGACGCTCGGAACGGTTACAGCGGCCAATAGCTTCATGCAAAGCCACCTCCAGACTTTTGGATGTATTTTGTAAAATTATTCAATGTAAATAGTTAAGCGCTTACAAATTTACGGAGTATCTATTTATATGTGTATTAATGAATACTTTGTTCAATGTTCATTTTTATGGATAACATGAAAAGCCGTAAATCATCGGATAACCCGCTGACTTACGGCCTGGCTGTTGAAATTTCATTTAACGTTAATATGTTCCCGACGTCTCACACCTTAAGGCCTCCGGCTGATAAGTTGAACATATCAAGACCAACTCTAAGCTATACCCATTTCATTCTATAGCCGTCATAGTTAATTTTCATTACTATTACGTCTCACTCTCATTAATGGATCTCGGCGAAGATGAATCACAAAATCTTGATTTGAAGTATGGTACACGATATTCCCTGGCTTGAAACCAGAACAAATTGGTCAGGAAACAGTTCTCTTACTTCTTGCCATATCATTCGTTACCTCCTACAAATCCGTCTAATTCTTCGGTATATCTTAATTTTATCATCTTAATGTTAAGTTTTCGCAATATATTTTTTGCATCTCAGGGCCTTTTTTGATTCTTCTGCTGATTTCCAATTACGTGATTTTTGCGAATTGCAAATACCCCGATGATACCTATGAACTTCACGAATAGATACAAAGTAGAGAAATGACACGAACCTCCTTACCTTAAAGATTACTACTCTCTAGCTTCTCTTTTTCACCCTTACCCATACTATATATTACATCCGTTGCTATGTGCCCCGGCGCAAAGTTGCGTTGTATCTCTTCCAAAAAGCACTGAACCGCAGGTGCCAAATACCGATTTTTCATAACCATTAAATAGACTGTACGTTCCAAAGCAGGCGAATCCAGCGTTTTGCGGACAATCGATTCATCCTTCGGTTCAACCAAATAGTTTTCTGGAATAATAGCAACCCCAAGGTTTTCTCTTACTAATGTCAAAGCGGTCTCGAACCGCTCGATTTCGAATTTGATGTTCGGTGATGCTTGCTCAAGCGCAAAGGCTCTCAAAATATCTTCTCTCGTCTGGAATCCTTCCATGCTAATAATGAAGGGTTCTTTCTCCAACTCTTTGAATGTAATGGAATCCTTCTGGGCTAAAGCGTGTTCCCGATGCAGCACTAGGACTAACCTTTCCTTATACAAAGGGAGCGATTCAATATCGTCTTCATGGATGCACTGGTTCGTAATGACGAGGTGGGTATGGTATTTCCGCAAGGAATCGACGACCGCCTTTCTGCTCAGCACCTCGAACAGCTTAATATGCATCGAAGGAAAGCGACTGTGATATTCACGGATCACTTGGGGCACCCATTGCCTTACGGACTCGATCATGCCAATCACGAGCTCCCCTCTTCCGGTCAGCTTTACTTCCTCCATCTCTTTTTTCAAAATGTTCATTTGGGAGAGCAGCCGAATCGATTTCTCATACAACACGCTGCCAGCGTCCGTCAGTTCGATTTTTCTCGTGCTTCGTTCGAACAACGGCGATCCGACCTCATGCTCCAAGTTTTTAATAGCGTTGCTTAAGGAGGGCTGTGAAATATGCAGTTTTTGCGCGGCTCTGGAATAGCTCAACTGATCGGCAACCGTCACAAAATAATGGAGTTGTTTGATATCCAGAACGATCTTCCTTTCCCTATTTATAGCTAAAAGCTATTAATATATTTGTATTATATATTTAAAATTATAAGAATGTCATCATATAATGAAACAACAGAATACGAGAAAGGGTGGGGTCATTGCGAAAATCGATTGGAGCCGATGTATGGGTCGGCCGAACGGATCATGCAGAGAGAAGAAGCAGCTTCCGCTACCATCAAATTGTGGAGCGGATGGAGCTGGATGCACCATGGGAAACCTTTTCTCCAAACACTTGCGCCATCATCGGTTTTGAATGCGAAGAAGGCGTGCGGCGCAATCAAGGGAGATTAGGTGCAGCGAACGCTCCAAATGCGATCAGGCAAGCGCTCGCAAGCCTCCCCTGGAGAACAGCGGAAGGTCATCGTCTTGTCGATGCGGGGAATGTAACTTGTTCAAATGACAAGCTGGAAGAAGCCCAGGCAGCATTGGGCCATGCCGTCTCTGAACTCTTTTCCAAATCCACTACTCCTATTATTTTAGGCGGAGGACATGAGACGCTGTATGGACATTATTTAGGTGTCCGGCAGCATATCGGACCAGATGCTTCGCTAGGCATTATCAATATTGACGCCCATTTCGACCTACGCCCCTACGACACTCAGCCATCATCAGGAACGATGTTTCGTCAAATACTAGAGCAGGATCAGAGCAGCAGCTACTTTGTGCTTGGCATCCAGCGTTTCGGGAATACACAAGAACTGTTCGACAAAGCGGACGAACTCGGTGCCCGCTACATTCTAGAAGAAGACATGCATGAAGAACAGATCGATACCATCATTTCATCCTTACACACGTTCATGGAACAACAAGATTATGTCATGCTCACCCTATGTACCGACGTTCTCAATGCGGCATTTGCGCCGGGAGTCAGCGCTCCCTCTCCTTTCGGATTAACACCGATGGTCGTTCGTACCCTTATTCGCACAGTCGCCGCTCATAAGAAAACGCTTTCGTTTGATATTTGCGAGGTAAATCCGGCTGTTGACGAGAACGGAAGAACCATAAAGCTGGGAGCATACTTGACGAATGAAGCAATCATGACATTTATGGGGAGGAACACTGATGACGCTGGCGCTTAATCAAGTGAATACGATATTTTTAGCTGTAGCCCTACTTGTACTTGGAACCTTTTTTGTCAGAAAATCGGGAGTACTGCAAAAGTTTTGTATTCCAGCGCCCGTTGTCGGTGGACTGCTGTTTGCTATCCTAGCTACGATCCTGAAAACGACAGGTCTATTAGAAATTACCTTGGATACTTCGCTCCAAAGTCTATTCATGCTCACGTTCTTCACCACGGTAGGATTGGGAGCAAGCTTTCAACTCATCAAGTTAGGCGGCAAGCTGCTCGTCATTTACTGGCTTGCCTGCGGATTCCTCGCTTTGGCGCAAAATGTAATCGGGGTTTCCCTCGCCTCCTTATTCGACATTCATCCGCTTATTGGGATGATGGCAGGAGCCGTGTCTATGGAAGGCGGACATGGAGCGGCAAGCGCATTTGGACAAACCATTGAAGATCTGGGAATCCATTCGGCATTGTCTATTGGGATCGCGTCAGCTACCTTCGGTCTTATCGCAGGCGGTCTGGTTGGAGGCCCGACGGTAAAATATTTGATAGCGAAATACAACCTGAAGCCGACGGAAACAAATGAGGAAGCTGCGAGCGTAGAAGCATACGTTCAACCGATAACGACAAATTCCTTCTTCATTCAAGTGCTGCTCATTACATTCTGTATGGCGCTTGGGACGTATTTGGGAGAGCTGTTCACGTCAGCGACAGGCTTTGTCCTTCCTGGATATGTCGGAGCCATGTTCGTGGCCGTTATCGTCCGCAACATTGTGGACAAATTTAATCCGAATGCCATCGACATGAAGAGTATCAACCTAGTAAGCGACGTTACACTTGGCATCTTCCTGTCCATGGCGCTTATGAGCATCAAGTTATGGGAAGTAGCAGATCTTGCCCTTCCGATTCTCGCCATCGTGCTGGTACAAGTCCTCTTTATCGTTCTGTTCGGGATTTTCGTTTTGTTCAGGTTGCTGGGCAAAGACTATGACGCCGCCGTGATGGTCGCCGGTTTTACTGGACACGGCCTCGGCGCCACGCCTAATGCAATGGCCAATATGGCCGGGGTAACGGAACGTTTCGGTCCTTCCCGCAAAGCGTACCTGATCGTTCCCATTGTAGGAGCCTTTCTTATCGATGTGTTTGCCATGCCGATCATCATTACAACGCTGAATTTATTTAAATAGGATACTTGGTGCCCTTTTAGGGATCACCATTCAAAGCAATAAGACCTCCAGCCCACGATGTGGAACTGGAGGTTTTGCTGTATTTGCGCAAATGTTAAGACACCCCTTCTTGCTTGACTATAGTTATTCATACAAAACATCAACTAGTGGTTGACCTTAACACCAGTGTCAGGGTTTATAATGAAAAAGAATCATTCATGAAGGGGATTTGAACATGAGAATCGGGGAACTTTCCGCCCGAACTGGGGTTAGCCTTCGCTCACTGCGTTATTATGAGCAGCAGGGATTGCTTACTCCCGCTAGGCATACGAATGGCTACCGCGAATATTCAACGTTTGCGGAAGAACAAGTGCGCACCATTCAGTTTTATTTAAGCCTTGGACTCACAACGGAGCAAATCGCTGGATTTCTGCAATGCGTCCTCAAGAATGAAGAAGCCTTCTGCCAAGAGGTGCTCCCGATATATGAGCAAAAGCTTGCGGAAATCGACGAGCAAATCCATCTTCTTCAATCTATAAAGTCCAATCTGCAAGAGCGCATCTGCTTCATTATGAAGGAAAGAAAAACAACAAACCGGGAGGAATAACGATGAGTATATACGAAGTGAATGAACAATCCTTTCACGGATCTATTCGCGAGCAAGGGGTTACACTTGTTGAATTCGGAGCAACGTGGTGCCCGCCATGTAAAGCGCTTCTGCCAATTCTCGACGAGTTGGATCAACAATATGGGGAACGGGTAAACGTAGTCAAGGTAGACTGTGACGACTCCCCTGCCATCGCGTCCGAATACCGAGTTATGTCTATGCCGACGGTCATTATGTTTCATAACGGCGAGCCGGTAGAAAAACTTGTCGGGCTCCGTCCTAAAAATGTGTATGAAACGCTGATCGAGCGGTACGCTTATTCTCAATAAAATAAAATAATATGCTTAAGCAGCCTTCGCTCGTGCTTTCATCGGGCTAAGGCTGCTTCATTTTTTTGGTAACCGCTCGTAGTTGTAGACTGCCACTTATCCAACGGGGAAACTGGTTATGGTACTGCAATCCAGTGTGTCTGCCAAGGAATCGAGCGTAATAAGATTTGCAGCCTCATGAAGATAAGCTCCAGTCGCTCCCTTCCTGCTGTCGTCTTCACAGCCGGGCATACAAACCACCCAATGTCAACAACTCGTCATGCCAGCCTTGTTCCACGATTGTTCCTGATTTCTTTTTTTAGGATAAAACACAATGCTCCACGAAGTCATATACCATAATGTGAAGGGGGAGGGCTATCCATGAATTGTCCGGTATGCAAATCACAATTCATTAAATACTTTCATCGTTATAGCCAATTTAACTTATTGCAATGTTCTAATTGCGAGTTGGTATTTCAGGAAGGATTATCAAATATCAATACTAAAAAATTTATTCCGGAAATTTATAATGAAGCTTGGTTCAACCTTTAACGCCGTTGCTTTTTGGCATGTGCTCGAACATGTTCCAGAACCAATTACTATCTTTTCTCGCCAAGCTCCACACCGAATTCATATGGATATCAATCTAAGTCTACAGAAATCGACCGATACAAAGAAATTTCTATACCAGAGAAGATGGCTCTTATTCCCCATCTCCAAGCAGACATGCGCGGACATGAATTGTATGTCATATCACGTAAAAAGACGGATGTCAAGCCAAACGCGACAAAATGATTTAGGCCGTTTTCCAAACTAGACATTGTATATCCGACATCCCCCTAGTAACCTAGCATTCAATGTTTATTCGAATCTATCTTTCTCCGCACCCTCCGCCACATAGCGGACGCCCCACAATCCAATCGTCAGCACGAGCGATGGCACCGTTCCCATCGAATCCATTCGCGTTCGCGGTTCAAGCGTACCGGCAGCGAGCGCATGGCTCATAGTTTTCTCTGTCATTCGGTACAGGATGACAAAAAAATAGAGGCTGACTGTCAGCCTCTATTTCTCAATATACTCAACTATTTTCTGATTCACAAGTACTTCGCTTATTTCCCCTACATCTACCATTTCACCCAAAGAAACAATCGCTTGATAGGATCGCTGCTGGGTCGGCTCGGCCGAAGTCCCGCCAGCGCTGCCATCTGCTCCTCCGGCTGGTGGCGCCGCTTCTCCCGGCGGTGTGTCTACCGGCGGCGTGGCTCCCACCGTCTCGTTCGGCTGCGCACTGTCCTCTTCCCCTGTCGAGCCTGGCTTGCTATCAGAAGAATCGGCTGGTTGTCCGCTCCCGCCGCCATTCTGAGCCTGCTGCCCGCCGCTTGTGGAAGAAGAAGCGGCCCCCGAAGAACAGAGATGCTGCACAGGACGATCCTTATACGTCTGCTCGGGGCCACCCTCCAGCTTCAATGTAATCGTGCCCGCCTGAAAAGCAGAGCATTCCGCCTCCGTTCCGAACTCGAATACAAGCTCTGTCGTCGGCTTCCATTCGCCGTCCACGGAATCTTCGACTTGCCTCGCGTAGACTTGCGGTTCGATCTTATTGGTCCGCTCTTGCGGAGACGGCGCAGGATTGGACGCAGTGATATCCGCCACTGCGGGCTTGCCGCTGTCGAAGACACCGGAAGCCGCCAATCCGCCGCCGATGACCAGGATCGCGGTCGCGAACCACACCATCGCTTTCCGGTTGCGCCGCAGCCATCTGACGATGGGCGGCGATAACTCACTGCGGGCCTTGACGTATGCAGCCTGAAGCGGCGCACCCGCCTGCTCGAAATAGAGCTTACGGTTCGTCCGGTTTTTGAACGCGTCTTGGTCGTATTTTTTGAAATAAGCGACCACCGCCGCGGCATATCCCGGCTCGAGCTTCCTTTCTCGCGAGAACAAGCGCTGCTTCTCGGACCAGTTCATGAACAGATAGACGGTCTCCCGGTTCGGCGCATGCAGGTGCAAATAATGGAGCAGCGCTCCGTATTCGATCAAGCCTGTGTCGGCATCCCGGTAGAACGCCAGCACTAGCCGCCGGAAGCGGGACGGCTCCAGATCCTTCTGCAGCCAGCGTCGTCCAAGTTGCTGCAACCGATCCAGCTCGGCAGGCGATAACCCGCCGAAGATCGATTCATCCGGCTCGGCGTCGCGGAACCAGCGGTATGCAGCCAGCATGACATTCGCCGTGGATTGCACCTGAGGCGAATAACGGGCGACCCATTCCCTCACCTCGCCCGGGTGCGCTAGGAAACCGATCTGGAGGAACGCTTCCTGGCGCGTCTGCTCCAGATTCAGCTCCGTCAGCAGGAACACATTCGCCGCATAAGACAACTGCTCCATCAAGAGCAGCATATCTTCGCCGGCAATCCGCCCCTTCTCCGCGAGAAGGCGGTCTACCGTATCCAGCACCGCGTTCACGGCGGACACCGGCTCCGCATCATGCCGCAGCTTCTCGGCAAGCTGCCCGGCAGCCAGCTCGGTGAACTCAGCCTTGCGCAGCAGTACCGGATGCTGGCTGGACCAATGGTGAGCCAGCTTCACAAGCTCCTCGGCCCGGACGATCTCCTGGAATTTCTGCCGCATATACGGGAAGAAAAGCTCCACCGTCTTGCCGCCCCGCAGCAACGTGTCGAAGAAAGGCTTGCTGACGCTGTCGCTGCCCTCGATGAGCGCATAATAGGCTTCCGTTCGCTCACGGCTCTTCGCCTGATTGGCTTCATATAAGCTCCGGATCAAGTACCCGAGCAGATCGCTGCCCAGCGCCGCCCCGGCAAGCGCTTCGAATTCCATGAAGCATTTCACGATAGCCGGATCGGGCATCTCGCCCTGCTTGACGAGCTCATACTCGCGCTGGAAGCCTCCGCGGAACAGCTCCGCCAGCCGCCGCTTCGACTGAACAGCCCCTTCCGGCGCCAAGTAATCGAGCATCGAACGCAGCGCGCCAACCCGATTCTGCATATACACAGAATCACTGCCTTCCTCGATCTGGTACAAGACAGCCAGCTCGTGGCAGCTCGCGATCGCGGTATGCCGCTGCGAGTCCATACCCTCCAGCATCTGCTCGTGGAAGACATAGAAGGCTTCCGCCCGCCCGGGCTGATCCAGATTGCTCCAGGCGAAGCTCAAGTAGGGCTGCTTCCCCAGATCGATATCGACATTCGTCACCCGCTTGGACGCGAGATCGAAGGTATAATCCTTGTCGATGCTGCGATCATTCGGGCGCAAGCTCCCTTGCTCGACGAACGTCAGATGAATGCCCTTCCGGCTCTGCGGCTCCTTCGAGAACGTCAGGAAGCCGAACGCACGGCGGTACGCATACGGCAGACTGCCGTACAGCACGCCGACCAGCTGCAAGGCAGTCTCTGACAATTCCTCCACCGCGACGTCGAGCGCCACGAACACTTTGCGTCTTGTGACAACGGACGAGATGACGGCGAACAACAGCTTCTTGAACATCTTCTCGTCGATGCCGAGGCTGGCGAGCAGGGAGGCCGGCGAAGCCGGACGGCGCGCTTCCGCCGCGGCAGGAATCCTCTCCAACTCAGGCAGCTCTGTGCCCTGCTCGATGTCATAGCTGCCGCCGAAGTCCGCGTTCAGCAGCGAGGGGTAGTCCTTCACCGCTTCAGCCGCCTGATCGGCGGGCATAATATAGTTATGGGTGAAGAAGGCGCTGCGCAAGCCCGTGAAATCCGCCGCCTGATAGATGCTGCGGCCTAGGACGAGCTGCCCCATCTCAGCGTGGAACAGGTGCAGTGCTTGCGGATAGCGCGCTTCGTCCTTCTCACCGCGCGCGGCCAGCTCCGCCGGTGCGTCATAGACACAGAACGGGTGCAGTACTTTTTTGATGAATCCGGTATCAAGCCCGCCGGAGACCGCGATCGTGTCGAAGCCTTCGTTGGAACGGAAAATACCGCGCCGCTCCCGCGTGTACATTTGCTGCTGGATGCGAGAGGATCTGTTCGATGTCAATGCTGCTCTCTCCCCTCGATATAATTCAATTGATGCAACAGCCAGATGAACGGCTCATCTACCCGGATTGGACTGACAACCCCCTGCAGCTTCTGATTGACCGGGTTGCTGCCCAATGCCGACACGGCGAAGTAGGCCGTATTGGAGAAATAGACATCCATCGTTCCTTTGAATGGACGGTCCACCTTCTCGATGAAGCGCCGGATCTCGCCGTCGATATTATGGAATTCCGTCAGATCAAGATATTTGCGATGAACCATATTGTGAAAAATATTGCTATTCGACTTAATATAGTCTCCATCCTCATCCTTCAACGCATGCAGCATGTCGCTCTTCGTCAGTACGACCGCCGTCGGGATGTCGGTCTTATTCTTGTCCTGGTAAGCGATGAAGTCGCCGAACAGCGTCAGCACGACATCGCGCGGCTCGTCATATTGCGGTACCCAATCGTCGGAGGCTCCGCCGTATTGCATACGGATTTTTTCACGAATCGACCGAATTTGCAGCGGATCAATCATGAACAGAATGCCGGTCGAATTTTTAATATGCTGGCCATGCAGGCCAAGATAATCCTGATCGACCATCCCTTCCCCCGCGACATCAAAAAACACCAGTGTGAGCGGCGGCTTCGTCTCATCCTTGAAGACGAATTGAAAGATGAACGGCTCCTGCATCTTCTCCTTCTGCGTCGACGCGAGCAGATCGCCGCGTTCGAACAGAGGCTCCTCGTACAACGTGCGGAACTTGCGACTTATCTCCGCATTGAGCGGCATGCAGGCGGCATCGAAATGATCGGCCGTCACATGCTGGAGCGTATGAATCAGCGAGGTCATGTAGACCGATTTGCCGACCTGGGAAGCTCCGATAATGGAAATGATATTGCTCGGCACCTTCCCTGCCGTTACGGGCAGCTCATTATGGCAGTGCGGACACAGCCTTCTGCGCGTGACGACGCCATAGCGGTCATTCAGCCCGATAAGCACATGGTCGGAATACAGATGATGCTCCTCGGGAACATCGCGCGGCTCGATGACCGCCTCCATATCATAGACCGTGTCCAAACCGAAGCGATCCCGGTATTTGTTCAGCTTCTCATCCTCCTGCAGCGCATAATTCTCGTCATCCTCGCGGTGATGCGCCGCGCGGAACACAACCTCCGCCGGCGAGAACTTGCTGAAGCAGTACGGGCATACGATATCATAGAACAGCGGCCGTGACGCCGGCTGCGGCTTGCGCTTCAGAAAATCAAAAATCCCCAATGTCTTCTCCTCCTCATTCCGGTATCAGCTCGTACAGCTGGCCGTATTGGCGGCCGTCGGTGAAGAAGAGCCGAATAAAATCGTCCTTCCCGATCTCAATCTCCGGCAGCATGTTCCGGCCCGGGGCGAACGGCTCGACGAACGGGTAGACCGTGCCGTCGTCTTTACTGGCGGGATAGCCGCCGTGCTTCTTCACATAGCACAGCACATCCGCAGGGAGCGGCACCTCTGCCGCCACCTGGATTTGCGCCGTCTTGAATGTTTTGAACCAGCCGCCTTTATAGCGGATCGAATAACAGATTCTCGCCCGGCCGGTGCTCAGTGCGATCCGGTTCCCGCCATCCTGCTGGATGACGAGCTGCTGCTGTCCGTCCTCCTGCAGCAGACAAGCGTAGATGGTATAGACGAGCCGCCCGATCCCATCAATCCGGTCATGGTACCCGTTGTTGGCTTTGTACTCGTCTCTCGTATACAGCTTCAGCTCCGCAGCCGGCGGACGCTCGGCCGCCGGGCGATCCGCCGCCGCCTTGTGCACGTAGACGGCCTGAATCGTATCGGGCCACAGCCATCGCAGCGTACATCGATCTTCGTCAATACTATGTGCCAGTCTGCGGATGATCGGCGTCTCCGGACCCGCTTCCGAATAATACATCTATCATAGCCCCCTCCACACTAGAATCCACGGCTGTTCTGATCGGTCTGCCGTCCGGACAGGCTGCTGCCTTCATTCCCCGCCGCTCCTCTTCGCCGGCGGCTTTCCTGCTGCCGCTGGCTCTCCTGCACAGGCACGGCCAGCGTGAACAGCGCAATGACGCCCGCCAGCACTAGATCGGCGCCGAGGCGCACGGCTCCGTCCGCAAGCGGTCGTCCGGACAAGCCGGCCTCCAGCAATAGACCAGCAAGCAGCCCCGCCACAGCCCCGCCGATAGCGAAGCTCTTGGCAAGATAGCGGTTGTCGAACACGAGGCCGAGCGACAAGCCAAGCGTAGTGCCAATCAGCGCGAGGGCAATGACATGCAGCGCCTTATAATAGCCGCTGTCCCGAAGCGGCCCGGAACGCTCCGTCACCAACGTCCGATCGCCGATGCTGCTGTAGATCTGCTCGAAAACGAACGACAGATCGTCCGCTTTGGACACATCGTAATACTGGCCGCCGGTCTCGTCCGCGATCTGGCGTAGTAGGCCCGAGCCTTCCGCGTCCACCAGACTGAGGCCGATCGTGTGAACGGCAATATGCTTCGCCTTATAATCAGCGAGCACTTCGTTCGTATTCACTTCGCTGAAGCCGTCCGACAGCAGGACGGCCATCGTGCCGCCCGAATCAGCCGGATTGTCCTTAATATGCTTCATCGCTTCGGATAGAGACAGGCCGATATCCGTACGGCCCTGCGTCGGCTGGAGCCCATCCATCTTAGCGAACAGCTCATCCTTGACAGCCTGATCCTTCACTTGCACGAAAGGCTGAAGCAGGGTCACGCTGTCGTTAAATACAAACACAGCTACCCGCTTGTCCCGATCCATATCTTCGATCATTCGCTTGGCCGCTTTATAGCGATCCTGGTTCGGATCCGTCTGCTCCATGCTGCCCGAATTGTCGATCACAAGCACGATATTTTCGATCGACTTCACGCCGCCCGCTTCAATCTGGTAGGCTGCTTCGAGCGTCAGCCCCGCGATGAACAGCAGGACGAGCGTCGCGGGCACGAGCACCAGCCACGATGTGCCCGCATACCGCTGCCGCCACGATTGGCCATTCAGCCGGGGCGAGATCATCTCGGCCGTCAGACAGGCCAGGCCGATGAATAGGGCGATGATCCCGAAGTAGAGCCCGCTCACCACGACATCCGGCCAGTGGCCAACCATACGACACAGCAGCCACTCCCCGGCGGCCCAGCCGACCATGCCTCCAATCAGGCTGAACAGCACCATGAGCCAATTCACTTTTCGCTGCATAAATATAGCATCCTTTCACATAACCTCACATAAAATACGTGTTCATAAAGGCCGGTATTTACATATACGTTCAGGTAATCGTCATGACCCGCTCCATGCCAGGTCCGCTGCCCCGGACGCAGCTTCTGCCCCCCGGATCGATGCGCTGGCGTTCCGTTTCCCCGCCATCCCCCCCGAGAACGGCAGCAGTCTGTACGGAACGCCTGCTGTCCCGCACGGAAGCCCGGCGGAAGCTCGCCTGGCATACCCGGATTAACGGATAGGCGGCAGCAGTCCAGGATCGATACCATGGAATCGGTACCCGTTCTGCACGTAGCTCTCGTAATACATTTTGCCGTTCCGGTAATACATCAGGTCCTCGACGCGGAAGCCGCCCATCATGTTCAGCTTCTCTACCCCGCTGCTTCGCTTCTCGTGCACGCAGCCGAGCTTGTAGATGCGGGACGTCTCCTCCTCGTTCAACGCATACCGCATAAATTCGCTCGTCGCGTCGCCGAAAAAATATTTCTCCTCGTAGCGGTGCTTATGCGTATAATCGAGCAAGCGGATATGAATGCCAGCATTTTCCTCCAGCGTCCGATACAGCTTCTTGAACAGTTCGTCCCGCGACAGCACCTCCTGGTTGCTATAGTCGATCGTCACGTTCGCCCGCCGCAGCAGTTCTTCCTCGAACGTCTGCCGGAACGGAGCCGCGGTCAACATATGATCCCGGCATACCTCGCACAGTCGCGCGGCCAAGGCTTCTATCCCCTGCTCCAGCAGGCGAGTGACGCTGCCCATATACCGCTCTTCGCCGAAGGCCCCCGGCCCCCGCTTCGCCTCGATGTCCCGCATGACATCCGCCGTCACACGTTCATAATACTCCATAATATTTTGGCCGATATAATCATCAGCCCGGCGGATGCTGGCGAGCGCCGCTTCCCGGAGCGTCCGTTCCAGCGACTCCATCTGCTGCACGTACTGCTTGCAGATCGCGTGCAGCCGTTCCAGTTCCGCTTCATATTTCCGATACAGCCGCAGCTCCGTCTCCAGCCGCAGCACCTCCAGCTTCTGGAAGTACACGGTGTCGAAGAAGGCGCGGATGAAGCTGCGTACATTGTGCTTATCCATCAGCGGCAGCCGTTGGAACGATTGCGCCTCCACCGTCTCGCTATACTTCTGCTCCAGCTCCGCCCGCGCCGCTTCCAGCGCTCTTGCCGCCTCGCGGATGCGGCCGTGCAGAAGCGGCCAGACGCTGCCCGCTTCCTCGGCCTCGTTCGTCCAGGCGTACACATGATAGAAGCAGGTATCCGTCTGGGCGGCCAACCGCTGCCGGACCGCATCATGCAGCTCGTCGTCCGGAAGCTGCCGGATCGCGCTCTCGGCGGCCCGTTCATAGTTCTCCCGGAAAAAAGCGGTGCAGCCGCTGCCGAACAGCGCTTCCTCTGCTTCGCGCAGCGTCATGCGCTTCAGCTGGCTGAAGCTGATGCCATGCGTCATCAAGCCGTTCATGTCGCCGAGCCGCTCCGCGGCCGGGACCGTCTGATCGACCTGGGCCTCTATCGCTTCCGTGTTCAGTCCGAACCAGGCAAGCTTCTCCGCGGCCGTTCGCTCGGGCCCGCCCTTCATCCGCTCGGTCAGCTCCCGGCAGAAATGGTACAGCACAGCGAGCGCTATCGAATGATTCGGGCGCTTCACCTTTGAGAAGCCCGCCGAGACGAACCCGATCCGGCCGGATTCGGTCATCAGATTGTTACGCAGGGAGGTGTTGTTGTAGCTATCCATTCCATGCGCCCCAGCCGAGTCGATCCGCTTCCGGTTTTTCAACAGGTTCATATGGCAAATGATCTCGTAATTGTCTTCTTCGTCGAAGGATGACATGCCACGTTCATTTTTGTCCGTCAGCACATAGACGAGATCGAATAACGGCGAAGCGGGATGCGTCACCTCGATCGCAATCCTGTCTTCCGTCACATGCAGCGGGGCCGAGAACGAGTAGTCTGGACTCTGCATATAATCGAGCTCACGCAGGAACGCGACTCCAGCCGAGCTGGCATAGCCGAAGGATTCGGCTTGCTCCCGCTCGCTGATGAGCGCGTACAAATCCGTCTGCACCGACTTGAACGATTGCTGAAAAATCGCTTCCGCCAGCAGCGTAATTTCCGGCACCAGCACAGTGAGCGGATCATCGGCCCGCGTAATGACCGCCAGATGAATCCGGTCGAACGAAGCATAGAGGCGGCCGTACTCCGCGATATCGCTGCTCACCTTCCGCAAGATGCGGTTGAGCTCAAGCAGGCCGCCCTCCTCCGCGTAGAACTTACGGTGCACATCGCGGCGTATCGTCCTGCGGCTGTCGTTATCCCCGCTTCCGCCGAGCGGAAGCACGAGCCGGGCAACTCTGCCGCCGGGTTCTGCGCCATGCCGTGCAGAAGCGGCGCTGCGGGCGGCGGAATCTTCCCCGCCGGAGACTTCTACCCCTAGACCACGGGACGCAATGTGCACGTACATGACGCCGGCACTGTTATCCCATTTCCGGTCGCTAATCTGGATCATCGGCTCAATCGCGTCCCCCGCCTTGTCGCCGATGAAGAGGAACACCGTCGGATAATGAATGCTGCTCTGGTTATCGTCCCGGCCGGTGAGTCGATCCTCGTCGCGCGCATATTCGGTTGCGAACCTTTCCACTTTGGTCTGCGTCATCATCTTATTTCAACTTTCTCCGAATGGCGTTCAGCTTGGTCGTCAACTGCTTGTAGAACTGGTACGTATCCTCGCCGTTCGCCAGCTCGATTTTCTCGTATTCCAGCCGCTCGCGCGCCTCTAGGAACGCCGTGTACAGCTCATCCAGCTTCGCCAGCAGCGGATCGACATCCTCCGTTGCCGTCATCTCGGCGGCGCGGCGGGCCGATTTGCGCAGCAGCGTGCCGCGATGCTTCTCATCCAGGCCGCGGAAATGCTCGTATACCTCGTACTCGACATAATCCCGGCTCTTCATCAGATTGACGAACGGCTCCCACGCTTCCTCTTCCTCGTCGCGGTCATATACATAGAGCGCGCCTTTTTTGCAGATCGTTCCGGTGTACATCGCTTCGATGAATTGATCCTGCTGCTTCTCCTCGTCCTGATGCTGGCCGAGCAATTGCTCGAACTCCGCCACCTTCGCCTTGATCGCTTCGTACTTGGCCAGCTCCTCACGCAGACGCGCGATCAGCTCCGGCGAACGGATCAGATTCTCCTTCGCCAGCTCCTCAGTGATGCTGCCGAAAATATCTTTGGTCTCAACCGGCTCCAAGCCCTCTTCGAGCAGCCGCTTCAGATCCAGGTATGCGCGCTTCACTTCCCCGAGATTCGGCTTCGCGGCCTGCAGCTGCATATCGTAGCTTGTGAGCATGTCCGTGAGGTTGAACGGCTTCGTGAAGACGATGGCATAGCGGTTGCTCGTATTGTCGTCCATCCCCTTTTCGATGACGGTCTTGAACCGCGCGCCCCGCTCGAACTCGGTGCGGACGCGGGCGTTGTATTTCTGCACCCGTTCGTTCCGGTACGTATCTCCCCAAGATTGCTCCGGGATTGGGGAAGGAAGATACGTCCAGTTCGCCTTGTCGGTCTGCACAAGATGGCGGCCGATCCCTTCTTTGTCGAGAATCGTGCGCTCATAACTCTCCTCGTATACTTTGAGCGGCGTATAGACGAAGAGCGGCACCCCGTTATGCGTATTCAGCCAGAATATGCGGTTCTTCACCTCGCTCTCCTTGACGGTGAAGTTCGACTTGCCGACCGCATTGTTCTGGTAGTTGCGGATCCCTTTGAGAATGCTCGGCGCCTTGACGGGCACTGATACGAAGCCCCAGCGCGGAAAATGCAGATTGCCCGAGCTGTTGCTCAAATGGAACACCGGAACCGCCTCGTCATCCAGCTTGCTCGCGATCTGGCGCTCGACGAACTTATCGATCGACTCGTCGTTGCCGAACTTCATGACAAGGAACTCTTCCATGGATTGCGTAATCAGATCGCCGAACTTGTCCGACAGGAAATCTGAAATCGATCTGACGATATCAAGCTCCTGCTCCTTGACCCATTGGTTCGAGTGATTCAGCAGTTCCAGCGAGAAGTCGCGGATCAGGTCGTCGACTTCCTTCTGATCCATAATGTTGCTGATCACTTTCGAGATGTCCGGTACGCTGACGATGTTCCAGTAATAGGTCCGGTTCCCCTTATGGTCGGCTTGCTCCTCGCCGTTGATCAGAATGTCGCCGTTCTTCTCGAAGATCGAGTTGAGAGCGTTCAATATTTCAGTAAATACGCTATAAATGCGGTTGTTCTCATGGTTCAGCAACTGATACAGATCTTCGTAGAATTCGATCATCTGCTCCGTGCGCTCCACATCGGCATGCAGCCAATATTCCTGAATTTTGGCTTCGATGTACATATTTTTCTTCTTGTCCTTGGAAATAAAGGCGCTCTTCGCATCGCCGAGACGCTCGCTCGCCTGCTCTTGTGCCGCCTCGATGTCGCGCGGAATATGATGCAGATTTTCGCGCAGCGTCTCGATGTAGGAGAGCAGCATTTTCAACAAGCAGAAGCCCTTCTCCGTGTAGATAAGACGAGACACATAGAACGGCCCCTGCTCCGGATGGAGGAACATCCGCCGGATCTGATCGGTGAAGCTGCCGACGATCTCGCCGGGAAGCTGCTTCTTCGCCTTGATGTATTCCTCGCGCGCCCGTGCTAGGAATGTCTGCTCCAGCTCCGTATCCATATTGACGACTTGCATTTTGATGACATTGTTATAGCTCAGGCGCTCGCTGTTCTCGAAGCCTGGCAGCGGCTCCGGCACGCGCGATTCGAACGTCTGCACCATCGTGTCGAGATCGACGCCTAGCTTGCGGGCGAACTTCTCGACCTCCTCCTGGCTCGGCGCCTTCTGGAACATCTTCTCCATCTTCTGGAACAGGCGGTACCCGAGATAGGTTGTCATCTCTTCGATCGGCAGGACGGCCGACGAAGCCCCGATGATGTTATATTCGTAATTCGCCGGATACGCCCGGTTCATCTGGGCGATATTCGTGCGGATGTTGCTGATGTAATCGTGAATCGCGAATTCCTCGCCGGACTGCTTCTCCTCGCTCGCCATGAAGTTCGTGATGTTCTCCGCCGTCACGTTCATACAGTAGTCATACGCGTTCTCCAGCAGCTTCCCTTCCGTGTTCGTCGCCGAGATCAGATGGCACAGGTTGAACGGTGACAGTGGAGAATTGACCGTCAAAATGTTGCCGTACTTCTGCCGGAAGCGCTCGCCGCGGCCATCGACGTTCATCCAGTAATCAAGCTCCTTGAGCGCAGCGTAGCCGTTCTTCTTGATATATTCGCGCGTATGCTCGCTTAGGCTCTTGTTCGACAGGTTCACGTCCGGAGTGAATAGATAGCCGAGCGTATTGACGCGATCGATGCCTGCCGAGCCATAATCC
Organism: Paenibacillus sp. MER 180; assembly: GCF_023713665.1. Classification (NCBI taxonomy): domain Bacteria; kingdom Bacillati; phylum Bacillota; class Bacilli; order Caryophanales; family Paenibacillaceae; genus Paenibacillus; species Paenibacillus sp. MER 180. The sequence goes on from NZ_JAMAVT010000022.1 coordinate 76,919, forward strand.
CGCTCGATAATGCCGCGCACGATATAGGCGATGTCCAAGAAGCAGCCGCTGCCGGTCCCGCCGGACAAGCCGGACAGCAGAAACACCATCAGCTTCTTGTTCGTGCCGACGGACAGCGTCTTAATCTTCTTGTCAATCGCCTGCACGACCTGATTGATCTTGGTGAACAGCAGCAGGCGGCCCGCCTGGCGCACGCCGGCGGCGCCGTTCATTCCGTCGGTGATGCTCAGCTCAGGGGAGAGCCACTCGGTAATATATGGCTCCAGAATGCTGCGGTTCTGCAGCAGCCCGCCTATCTCGGCGTTCGACAGCAGCACGAATTCATTGAGCGGATCGAGTCCGATGCCGCGGTATGTTTTGTTGCGATCCTGTTCATTCGTCTCGAATGCCAGGAACTCCACATTGTCCGGCTTCCCACGCTTCTTCTTCGAGATCGGATCCTCTGGCAGCTTGAATCTGCGATTGATCTGATACTTCAACCGCAGCAGGGCGTCGATGCCGGTCCCTCCCAAGCCGATAATCAGGATCGGATTGTCGATCGTGTCGACGCGGATCTTGTCGCTGACGATGCCTCCGCCCAGCGATACGTCCAATTGCTGAATATGTTCTCTGACGATTGGTTTCATAAATGGATGTTCCTCCCTATCATTTCAAATTCAAAAACGGGCTTGCGGAACGGTTCTACACGATATATTCAATCCAGACCGTTTTATCAACCTGTTGCAGCGGCACTGTAATCCGGTCGCCGCTCTTCATCTCCAGCCCTCTGCTCGCATCGACGGCGCGGCCCGATTTCTCAACTGTCCCGGCCGATCCGTTCTTGAGCAGGATGCGGTCGCTCTTGCCCGGCATAAACACCATCTTCTCGGTCTCCTTGAACTCGGGCGCCAACTGCAGCAGTTGGTGAATCGTGAATTTGCCTTTGAAGGCGGTCAACTTCTTATATTGCGGATAGGTCTTCTCTCCCGTATTCTCATCGCGGATCTCGATGACCATCTGGCCGACGAAGCCGCGGTTCGCCTTCTTCCATGCCGCGAGGAGGAACCCGCCGGCCAGAGCGAGGACGATGAGGCCGATAGCCGCATAGACGATCCACGTCGGGAACGGCTTAGCCGCATTTCCTTCGCCTGCCCCTGCTTGAGCGGACGATCCGGCGCCCGCCGGCTTGGCGCTCACCTTGACCGGCTCCGTCTCCCGGTAGAAGCTCTTCTCCTCCGCCCTTACTATGATCTCGTAATCATGCTTGTCCTTCACCTCGAATTCCCCTTCGAAGCGGTTGCCCGCCTGAGCGAGGGGTAGATCGACCGTATCGCCGGTATCGAGATCCTTGACATTCAGCACGGCGCTCATGTTCTGGTACAGCGCATCATTTTGCAGCTTCTGGCCATTGCTGGTCAAGTAGGCGCCGATTTTGATTTTATCGCCTTTTTTATACGTTTTGGCCGAAATCGGGTCCATCGTCAGATCCAGATCATAGTTGAAGACGAGATTAATATCGATCTTGTCCTTATCCGCCCCCTTGACCTGCAGCTTCCAGTCGCCCTGGACCGGTTGGATCAGCTTCAGGAGCGAATAGCTATTCGAACGGGATAGCTGGACGTCATCGGAAGGAATCGCGACCTCCTTGCCGGACGGGTCGTACAGCTTCAATTCAACCGGCTTCGAGGACAGGATGGAAATATTGGCCTCCATGACGTTCGCATTCGGCACGTTCACCGTCACGTCCTGATAGCTCCCGTTCCCGGTGATCGGCTGGATCGGAACGATTTTCAGCTTCTGATGGCTGGCAAAAATCTCGCTCAATATTTGCGGAAGGTCGTCCGCCGACGATGTGACGAACGATTTGCCGTTCGTCTGCTTCGACAATTCGGCCAGCGCTTCCTTGTTCAACTGCCCGTCGGCGTTCAGTCCGATCGTATAGATCGGGATGCCCTTTTGCTTCGCTTCTTTTACCGCCGCGCTCAGCTCCCGATCCGACTTCGCCTGCGTGCGGCCGCTGTTCTTGTTCAAATAGTTGTTGCCGTCAGCCAGCAGCACGATCATCGGCTCATGGGCCGGGTCGGCTCCCTGCTCGAGCACCTTGACGCCTTCCTTCAACCCGACCGCGATATCGGTATAGGCCCCGCGGTTCAATTGATCGATGAACTGCTTCAGATCCTCCTTGTCCTCCTGGGACTGAATTTCCAGCAGCGCTTTCTCACGTTCGATTTTATCGGTATAAGCGACGATGCCGACTTTGTCGCCTGCGGAAGACAGCATATCGATGAACATCTTCATCGCTTCGTTGCCGATCTTGTCTGTATCGCTCGTATCCATCGAATTACTCACATCGATAACAAGCATGGCATCGATCTTCGAGGCCGCCTCGGCCGCCTGCGCTGCAGGCACCTTCCCGAGCACGGGCAGCAAGCCGAATGCCAGAGTGAATAACATCATGTAAGCAGCTAATTTTCTCCGAAGCATAATTGTACTCCTTTATCATAAAGTGATAGGTTAATGGCAGGCACACAAGCGCCACTGAAGAAGGCACTATTTTGTTATACCTTATAGTTATTAAGATTAGATGAACATTTTCTGAATTTTCTCGGCTTCCCCGCCACCATATCGTCTGAAATGACAACATATTTGTCGATTCTACCACCAATCTGTCATTATGATATAATCAGTAACTATAAAGTTCAACCTTATTCGACACTATGCAATAGGGACAAAGTCATCCGAATGAAGGATACCATTGTCGAAATTTGTCTAATCAGTATACGATACAAGGACACGCAGCCTTGATAGTTTACTATGGGCTTGCGGAGCATATCCTATTACTCTAGTTTGCTGTTAAAAGGAAGGGACTCACTATGTTAACATACTGTTGTATCGCAATTTTGTTTCTATTTGTCGCCAGCCAGACCGTCCTCTATTGGGTTCGGCGGAAGACGACGCCTTCGCCGGCGGATATTGACGCCCGGCTTGTCTCTATTGTGAACGGAGAGAGCGGGAGATCGACATGAAAAAAATACCTGTCTATTTCAGACCGTACCACAAGCCGAAGCAGCTCTATCATCTCGTGCATCGATGCGGCTCGTGTCAGGCCTTCACCGCGCTGGAGGAAGATGTCTGTCCTGTCTGCGGCAAAACCTCACTGCGCCCGATCGAACGGTACGCGGCCGCCCGGGTGAGGCGATCAATGCAGACGAAGCAGCTCTTCGCCCTGCTGCTTGGGCTCATCGGCATCCTGATTAGCGACACATTCGGTCATATGGCGCTCTGCGCCGCAGCGTCCATTCTGCTTATCGGCCTGCTCTGGTTCGTCCAGCGCAAGGAGAGGTCCGCCGAAGCCAGCCGCGAGCTGGACCAGCTGCTGCAGCGCGAGCAGGAGAAGCTGGCTCAGGATCTATACCGCGACTGGGAGCACGCCTTCTCGCATTGGGATGACGACAAGCAGCTCACCTACGAACTGCTGCGCCAGCTGCTGCCGTTAATCCGCAACGATACGATTCGTCTGCAGCAGTTGGCACTGCTTCATTACTTCGCACTGCGCAAAGATATGGAGCTGGAACTGGAACCGCTCTTGCTACAGCAATATGATCCGCTGTTGGCCGATTACATCGGCGAGATCGCCAAAATCAAGCGGGATCTGATCAAGGACCGCACGTTCCAGTTCGTCATCCATTATGAGCCGGAAATTCTCGGGCTGGACAACGGCCAGGACATCCTGGCGGGCGTAGCCGGCGCGGCCGTACGCATGAAGCGTTACGTGCTCGCCTATCCCGGATTGGTACGGCGCTACGCCCATCGACTGCCGAAGGTGCGCTTGCTCCGGCTGCACCGGATGATTCGACAGCACCCGCATGAAAAATGGGATCGCATCGCCGACGAGGTGAACCGGATTGTGCGCGAGAAATACGAATGGGATCCTGACTTTCAGGACTCGGCCGGGAGAGGCTGATGTATATGACGATCCGAAACGTCCTGAACCCGCTGAATATGATGATCTTGTTATGCACTGCCGCGGTGGTAATGATTGGCTTCAAGGGGATTCAAATGCTGGCGGGCCGCAGATCGGATGCAGGAGCATTTCAGCCGGTTCAAGAATTATTTCGAGGCGCAACTGGAGGACGGCAAGCTGGAGGACAGCGGTGATGCATCGATCAAGGTGAATCTGCTGGCTAATCCGATCGTCACGGTCGAAGCTGTCGAATAGCGAGGGCTTGTCATCCTCCTACTTCTGTAGGGGGATTCTTTATTTCTACTACATCTTCAATTGGTAAAAATATGTGTGAAACGTTGTTAAACTCTTTTTTCAACCAACTCAGGCCTACTGTGGACAAAAATCTCAAACCCAAGAAACAACGCAAGCGTAAAAACAAAACAAAGAAAGGCAAGAAGGGAGAAAAAGCTCCTACCACGACTCCAAGAAGAATCAAGCGTCTCGTGGAGTGGATGATGCGTCACACCGACAAGAAGACTGCTTTGCCTGCTGACCGGATATCTGACTTCTTCCAATCTCAGATTCTTACGGTCTCAGCGAATTTGGGCTTGCTCGGGGATCTTTCGGCACTTAGCACGACCAGGTTGGGACAGCGCCAGAGAAAAGTACTTCAACGGCTATCACATGTACATGATTTCTGTGGCGGATAGCATATGCGATTTGCCCCTGTATCCAAGACTTCAGCCAGCCTCACGGCATGATGCAGTCAGTCTCGTCATGAGCACAGTTGAATTCTAGCAACGTTTCACCTTGGGTTCTTCCCCCAAACCGCTCGGGATTCGGAGAAGTGGAAGCTCATTTACAAGCGTCGTACGTCCATCGGGCATTCCAACAAACGGGAGAAAGTCGACTACAAACTCGAATCCGATCGGCACCACTCCGAAAAAAACACTGAATCGGCCCATTCCGGGTCACGACAACTTCATAGGGCACCGGTGCCCCCACTTTTACCTTAATTTCCTCTTGATAAACCTTGGCATCCTCCCAGTTGCCTGCCAGATCATAGGCCATGTATTTGCCAATCGTCAAGGAGTCCACAGGCTGCCATTCCACGGGTTCATACCCCAGAATCGTAAATTCGACTGGCAGCGATCTGGCGGCTTTGGCTTGTTTGATGTAATTGTTGACGCCATCCGCATACCAATGCAGCAACCTTCGGTCTTATCGTAAAGCGTACCTGATCGTTCCCATTGTAGGCGCCTTTCTTATCGACGTGTTTGCCATGCCGTTCATCATTACGACGCTGAATCTATTTAAATAGGATACTTGGTGCCCTTTTAGGGATCACCATTCAAAACAATAAGACCTCCAGCCCACGATGTGGAACTGGAGGTTTTGCTGTATTTGCGCAAATGTTAAGACACCCCTTCTTGCTTGACTATAGTTATTCATACAAAACATCAACTAGTGGTTGACCTTAACACCAGTGTCAGGGTTTATAATGAAAAAGAATCATTCATGAAGGGGATTTGAACATGAGAATCGGGGAACTTTCCACCCGAACTGGGGTTAGCCTTCGCTCACTGCGTTATTATGAGCAGCAGGGATTGCTTACTCCCGCTAGGCATACGAATGGCTACCGCGAATATTCAACGTTTGCGGAAGAACAAGTGCGCACCATTCAGTTTTATTTAAGCCTTGGACTCACAACGGAGCAAATCGCTGGATTTCTGCAATGCGTCCTCAAGAATGAAGAAGCCTTCTGCCAAGAGGTGCTCCCGATATATGAGCAAAAGCTTGCGGAAATCGACGAGCAAATCCATCTTCTTCAATCTATAAAGTCCAATCTGCAAGAGCGCATCCGCTTCATTATGAAGGAAAGAAAAACAACAAACCGGGAGGAATAACGATGAGTATATACGAAGTTAATGAACAATCCTTTCACGGATCTATTCGCGAGCAAGGGGTTACACTTGTTGAATTCGGAGCAACGTGGTGCCCGCCATGTAAAGCGCTTCTGCCAATTCTCGACGAGTTGGATCAACAATATGGGGAACGGGTAAACGTAGTCAAGGTAGACTGTGACGACTCCCCTGCCATCGCGTCCGAGTACCGAGTTATGTCTATGCCGACGGTCATTATGTTTCATAACGGCGAGCCGGTAGAGAAACTCGTCGGACTCCGTCCAAAAAGCGTGTATGAGACGCTGATCGAGCGGTACGCTTAATTTAAGGATCTCTAACTAATTTGAAAAAAGAAGGCTGTATCTTTCATATTTCAATCCGTGACTGAATCGCCCACGTTCAAATAAACAGTAATATGCTTAAGCAGCCTTAGCTCGTGTTCCTTCGGGCTAAGGCTGCTTTATCCCCAGCGATCATTTTACAATTATGGTTGTACCGTCGAATTTCGTAAGCTTGAATCCGCAGAATGGTTCGTTAAACGTATGCCTGTAGTTGCGAAGCAAACCAATGGCGGCAGCCTCGCCCAATTCCATGCCATGGAAACAGTCAGAGCGATAATGAATGCCAGCAAATGCCCGAGCGATAGCAAAGTTATTGGCAAGCTTATTCAATTCACCGCCTATTGTGAGCGGCGCTCCGTTAAAGGGCTCAAGGGACAGACCGTCTTCGCTCACTGTAACCGGGTTCAGGAGAACAAAATCTTCATTGAAGAATGCCTTTAACATCGTAACGCCTGCGCCGGCAATTACAGCATGACCTGCCGGATAGGACGGATGTGCCGGGCAGCCTTCCGGATAAGCCTGCGGCAGCAAGTAGGTTCCGTATTTATTGAAGGTTAGATCCACTGCGGGAGAATTCAGGAGCTGCTCATTAATCGGATAATTTGCATTGTTCGTTATTTTCTGTTGAACGAGACCGCCAAACTCTTCCGGCCGCAGTCTCCGATGCACAAGAAACTTCTGATACCAGGCAGATTCCATCGAGAAATTCGCGGCCCGTGCGACCAAATCCAAAATATACGGAGAACCAAAGGTAACAAATCCAGTCTGGGTGCGCGAATGAAAATACGGATTAGCTGGATCAAGTGCGGAAGATCCTAAGCTCAACAAATATAAACAGGCCATTAACACACCTTGATAAGAAAAATCTTTATGCACCCATTCACTCAGATCTCTTCCGTTTCTTAAAAAACGAGGTTCAGGATCATAGACAATGGAAGCAGACGGAGCAGCACCATTTTGAATGCTCAACCATGTTTGATAATCCGTTAAGAAATGTTGACCCGCCAAAGGAACCTTGTATTTTTGAATAATAGAAGTGGCGCCAAATGGAATATCTTTATATAAAAATTGCGAGATATACGGCCCTACCAGATCGCCTTGCGTAACGCCGCGAAATAAAGTTTGCGGTGTTACTTGTCCATTTATTTTAGGCCCGTAAAAATCCTTCAGATTCGAAAGGTTCTCCGCTGCTGCAGCGGCTAATGGATCTCTGTCGTAGCTGTTGAACGGAACATCCCGCAACAACGATTGCCAGTATAGTTCTACCATATCGCTGGCGGCCGCAGCACTGTTTATCGAAGGAGGAGCTGGAATCGTTAAGGAATGTCCGTCGGGCCCGGCAAGATCATACACGTAAGCCCCTTGCGGATTAACGAGTTTGAGCATTCCCCCGAGGGGAATATCCTCGAATTTACTTGGCTTCCCGCTTTTCAATGCTTTGAGATATGCCTGGTAAGCATGTTGATCAACTTCTCCAAGACCGTTATGCGGCAGTCCCTTCGTGAAGTTTCCAATTTTGTTCGGATATTTTCTCTCATCGTGATTGCAAGGCTGCGGCAAGATTTTGTGCGACTTTTCTTCTTTAGCAGCTTGTTTTCGAATTTTATATGCTTTATGCCGCCGTTCCTTTGGATCTAAAGGGCCTAGTATACATGAGTCATCCATATGATTCCTCCTTGAGCGATTTGTAAGAAGCACAAAGATCTCTATAATTTATTCAAATGAATCGATTTAGTATGGTTATATGTAGAGTACCTGACCACAAAAGAAAAAGGGGCTCTATTCAAATGGTTGCTGCATACAAAAAGATCTAGCGGCTTGCCGCTAGACCCTTAGTACATCGCGCATATCAATTTCATATTTATAGCCTTGCATCCTTTATAAAACTCTAGGATCTAGATTCAAAACAATAAGCGTAAAATGATAATGGAAATAATACCGCCCAGTACGGTTCCCAATAAACTTCTTGTTTTTATCGCAATTAAAAAAGTCGGTATGGCTGCAAAAAATTCAATGTTGTTGGTAAGAGATGTAAGCTTTCCGTCATGGATAAATATCTCTTGACCTATCAGAGCAGCTATTACAGAAATGGGAACATAATTTAACCAACGCATTGCCCATTCTGGTAATTCAAAACGACTAAGCACCATAAGAGGAACGACCCTTGGAATGAACGTGACAAAAGCTGAGCCTAGAATAATCAAAAAAATGTCCCATCTTACTTCCATTTTTCTACCACCATTCCTATTGTTGAAGCGATAATTGTAGCCACAATAACGCCCATACTGCTGGACAAAAAGAAAGAACTTCCTACAGCAATGACCACTGCAATAATTGCGACAACGATATCAAGTTTGATTCTATTTCGCCCTAACATGGAGAGTACGAGAATGCCAATAAACATAGCTGGCAGGGCAAATGCTAGTCCGAATTTCTCCGGATTCGAAATCCATTGTGCCAAAAATGCTCCTGCTACATTCGCTACAAGCCAATTTACATAAGCGGTTATGTTGAGACCATGCATCCATTTCTCACTGATTCGCTTTTTCTTGGCCGCCTCGGTAATCGCGACACCGAATGTCTCATCGGTGAGTAGAGAACCTACTAGCATGTTGCGAAGTGGAGTAAGATGCCGGAAATAAGGTGCTAGTGCGGCACTAAGTAAAATATGACGAAGATTGACAAAGAAAATCGTAATAATAATGGCAGTAATCGAACTACTTGCTGCTATCATACCCGCAGCAATAAACTGAGCTGAGCCAGCATAGAGAATCATAGACATCAGAGCGATCTCAGCGATGCTAAGTCCCGCAGTCTTTTGGATCACACCTGCAGCTAATCCGATACTTAAATAACCCAGCAGCGTGGGGACACAATCTTTTACTCCTTGGATAAAGCCATCTTCATCTCTCGGAGACGAATTCATTTGGACGTTCGACAGACTCATTTCATTCCCTCTTTATTTTCAAGTATTAGAAGCTAACTTACTAACTACTACGAAAAAGTGAAAGAAAATACGGTTCAATTTATTTGAACCGTTTCCCGGTAACAACATGAAATAGGTTAGGAGCGTTTTTCCAAAGCGCTTCTGCTTTCTCTGGGCCCACTTCTTTCACTAATTCTGAGAACATAATATCATGCCTGATGTATTCCATCGCGATTAACACAAGTGCCGGGTCTTCCGTTTTTACCGCCCATGCAGGTGTATTTGGCGAGAAATTTGCAATTAATACTTCCTCATTGTCCCGTGCAACAATCGTTAAGCGACCGTTCATACGTTCCTCAGCTACTTCTGGAGCCATGTAATTGTGATGCGTAGTTGCTCCAAGCTGAATCTCAGGTGCTCCAAAAAGAATAGAAAAGACGTGGATATCATCCTTTATCCGCGTATCTACAGCACCTTTTATCGAATCGACTTGTGGTTCCCAGATCGACAACCATATTTCTTTTTTAGCTTTATCGATTATGTCAATCATTTCGGCCACAACGCGCTCATCACTGCTGATGCGTCGAATAACATCTACTTCTTGCTCACTTTCTAAGGCAGATAAATTCTTTTCAAGATAATCCATAGAATTGTCAAAGTCATTACGCAATCGGCGGATTAATTCTTTTGCTGGTAACGGCGCATAGGTTACAGGGTCAGAAGGTACTGTATAAACTGCACCTTTATCCATTAATTTTGCCAATACTTCATAAATCGTTGAACGAGGCACACCCGACCTTTTGCTTATTTCATATCCGGTTATAGGGGAATTTTTCAAAAGCCCTATGTACGCTTTACATTCATATTGTGAAAAGCCCCATTTCTGAAGTTCTTTAAAAAGTTCTTCCATGGCAACTCCTTTAGTAGTTAGTGTGTTACTTACTATAAAATAAAATGAATTAGCTGTCAAAGCTATATAGCGAATGAACGATATGGAATATGTAAAAATACTGGCTTGTATACGAGCCCTAACGACCCGCTCGCGGGCAACAATCTGTCCATCGACGAGAGCGTGAATGACTTCATTCAGCAAGGTGCCGAGACGAACAAGTCGAATCTTACTTATTCGGGCAAAGGGGCAAAGTCCTTCCGATTACGCGAGAATATGAAAAAACAGCTAGATCAATTTGATCTAACTGGTCATCTGAATCCCTACCCATATTAATTTAAAAGTACCAACTTCCACTTTTGAGCAGCGGTCCCGTTATCCGTCCAGATCTGCACGTTCGTACCGTCGTTCGTGCCTGATGAGGATACATCCAGAACCTTATTGCTGTTACTATTAATTAGTTTATACGAGCCATCTGTATTGCGTATGAAACTCCATTTCTGTGCACCTGAACCGTTGTCATCCCAAATCTGCACGTTTGTACCGTCTCCTGTCCCCGAACTTGTCACATCCAGTGCTTTGGCACTAACCGCGTTAATCAGTTTATATGTGCCGTCTTGGTTTCGATACACGGTCCAACGTTGAGCTGCTGATCCGTTATCTGAATAAATCTGAACATTGGTGCCATTCGCTACCCCTGATCCTTGAACATCCAATGCTTTCCCACTGTTTACATTAATTAATTTATAGGGTCTTCCCACAAGCACATCGTTGCTAGTCAAGTTTGGATCCTTGGAATATTGCTGCCATAACTGATCGACAGTCTGGCCAGTTACGTTCACCCATAATTGTTCACTATAAGTTCGATTACGAAGATTGAAGTCCATCTCATTGACAATCGACGGACGGATCCGATTTTCCAGCCATACGAAAAAGCGAGCTGTAACTTGGTAACTATCCGTATATTTTTGATTAGGGCTATAATTAGGCAGGGACCATCCTGCCGGGCCATTATTTCTGCCATATTTATAACGGGCATAGTCTGCAATCCCTTCGGTTATCCATCCCGGACTTCCCCCAGGGTAGGCTTGAACGATATGCATTAACTCATGGGTCACCGTATCGATATCTTCCGGATTCTTTCGCAGCCAATTAGAGCTGAATTTAACATTACCCCCACCTGCTTCCGCAACACCAGAGTATGTCGGATCAATTGTAAAATGTACTTTCCGAGCTGCCTGACCATTGAAACGTGCAACCATTTGAGGATATACGATAAAGAAGGTATCAATCATTCGTTGTTTCACTGTCGAATCAAAAGAAGGATCCTCGTTATTCACTTCTAATGTGTAGGTTCCGTCTGTGTAGGAATTAGTCTCGGCAGAGACCACCATCACTTCAGAACTGAATAGTACCAGCATCATCAAAATCATTGACAATTTTCGAATCAAATCCTATTCCTCCTTGTTTGAACCTTACTAGCTCTTACCGTTGTCAATCCTTGGTTGCAAGCGTACCTAATGTCATCGATTACAGCCAGAAAATTCGCTTAACGCACGCCAGAAACGTGTTTTGGCCACATAACACCACGGACATGCAATATCGCTGATAATTCCCACCTTCATTGAAACGCTCCTCCTTCCCTCCCTATAATCCACAGCTGTTCCGATACTTTAGCGATAATGGTTCACTCAATGCTGTGGCTTACCAGGGAATATTATGCAGATTATTCTTTTTTATGAAGTCTATTTTTTCATATATTTCTTGATCAAGTATTCAAAACCAACGCATATTTGACCAAAAAGCAAAAGGACACAATAGAGCTTATTATTTGCTCTACAGTGCCCATATGAATTCTTCGGATGTGAAATGTATTGGGTGGACTTTATCATTACTCTGCTTGATGTAGCAAGAGGTTTTGATAAAATGCTGAGTCTGGATCGCCGTTTTCGCCTTTTTCGGTAAATTGCTCATACGTTCCTTGAAATCTTATACTCCCTTTGTGCAATAAATGAATTTTACAATGTATATTTCGAAACTCATGTAAAGTATGAGTGGAAAGAATGACTGTAGAACTTGTACCAAGAGTAAGTCTTTCTATTCTTTTTAAAATTTGCAATCTTGCTTCGGGATCAACTCCGGAAGTCGGTTCATCGAATACATACAGCTTCCTTTGCATAAGCGTTACCGCCAAAATACTTAAGTACCGTCGCTCGCCTATAGATAACTGACCAAATTGGGTATCCCATACTTTTTCCATTAACTCAATTTCCGAAGATTCCATGTATTTATCGGTATAAGGAGTATTCGAAACTTTTATATGATTATTGTGATCCGTGTACAAAAAAAATCGAAACAAATCCTTCCCTTTCAAAGTCGAAGGAAATGATAATCCCTGTAACTGATAAATAATTTCAGAATGGTTAGGTACACCTTTGATTTCTTTGGGTCTTGGGATAACATTTGTAATCAAATCAAAAAGCGTCGTCTTGCCGGAACCATTTTTACCTATAATGACGTTTACTATACCCTGTTTAAAACCTACAGTTACATTCTCCAAATTACTCTTATTACAATTCTTATGCCTATAATTTAAATTCTCAATTATAATCATATACCTGCCCCAATTCATGTTCGATTTGTCGAGGATACGATTCTTGTATATCTCATCCCCAAAAGTCCGATAGCCGTATATAAAATCAGGCCGAATACGATATGAGCCGAGCCAAAATTCATATATTCCTTACCCGTTATGAATTCTGCTATTAATAAATTCAAAGCTCTAACCAGTTCTAATGGATTGATATATAACAGCAGGATTCCCCACGACAATGATTGTGACAAATTGTTAGCGGTTACTAACAAAAATACAAGTAGGAGCATATTCAATACAGTAACTAGTGATTCTTGCTTCATCGGGAAGATCATAAGTATTAAAAAGAAGAACATTATCGGAATTGCCCCGATTAAGCCCGCAACGACGGAACTAATCATAAATAATATAATTTCTGTAGGGTTATGTAGACTGCATAAGCTGGTCACTAGAGAAAAGATGAGGATCGAAAGAATCAGGAAGGATAATTGCGTAAAGACTTTTCCTATAATCATAGGGTACTTCGTGCCCGAAACGAATGCGAACATTTTCAAGAAGCCATCTTCTCTCGTACGGATCAAACTTGTCGTAACCTCAATAGACATAACGAATGTAATATAAGCTAAGAACATGCTGGCTTGATATTGAAAAAAAGAAGCTTCTGGCCTAGTCAAGATCCAATTGTAATGATATACGAAAAAAAGAATTAAGGGTAAAAGCAAGTACCACAAAAAACTTACTTTCTGATTCAACGTTATTTTTGCATACAATCGAATATACTCTCGAACAACTGACAATGTAATGTTCACTCCCCGTTAACCGAATGGAATCATTTTACCAATGTTAAAAACATCTATCCGCCTCGTTCCTGTATTGCAAAATTTCGTTTATAAAGTAGGAGTAATTGTGCTGTAAGAAGGCTTCAATATCTGGTTTGTTGTTTTGGAGCGTATCAAAGTTGTGGAGGTATTATAATGATCTACGATCCTATTCTTTTTTCTGAAAAAGTAAAGTATCAATCAAATAGATAATAAGAACAAAACCAATCTCAGAAAATATAGAAAAATGAACGGATGTCATCCATTCATCAATCAGATGAACGGCAATAAAATCGAGGAATATTCGAAAAATAGCGTCATGGTACTGCTTAAAATGTAGACCTGTAGAGAGGAAATACCTTGTCTTCAAAAATATAAATAATACTTTGGTAACCGCATCAGCAACGAATGATAGACCGATAAACAGAAACACCGATGTCCACGATTCGTATTGAATTCCTAATACCTCAAAAATACCAATATGGAAGAATAGGAAAAAGGCAGCCACGCCGAGCAGAATAATAAGCAACAGTATACTTACAAATACAATAGGAACTATCTTTTTCATGATTCTTTATTCCTTTTCGTTTTCTATCCTCATTTTTAATAACATGGTTACAAGTAAAGAAGCCAACTATTGAAGCTGGCTTCTTTTTTCATCATATCCTCACCTAGAGTAATTATTAAATCATTATTCTTCTATTTCATCCTCAATTTCATGGGGAAGGAGCTTTTCTTCTAACAGAACTGACTTTTTGCTTGCCTCCAAGCTATCCAGAGGTTCTCTAGCGTCCCATTTCAGTAAAAGGCTCAGATAATTTTGATATATTCCTCTAAGTAATTGCTGAACTCATAAATTGGACTATCTTTTCGAAAGCGTTACTTCCTCTTCTTTGTTATTCCATTTGATCTTTGCTTTTAATGAATCTGTTTGAAGTTTCTCACCTGCATCTTGTTCTTTTACATACTTCACACTATAAATGTAGGGAGGTTCTTTGTTGATCTGCGTCGATCCAGAAGCATTGAAATCGCTATTTAGAAACTTGAATTCCAATGAATTCAATAGACTTTCTTGTCCAATATATTCGAAGCCGATCTCAAAGTGATCGGGTACCGAATTTTGCACAACTTTAACATTCCAAAACTCACCACTACCTTTATAGACTTGCTCTTCTCCACAGCTTGTTAATGTGAACGAAGTGGTAATAACGAGTATAGTAAAAAATAAAAAAGAGCTTCTGCTTACCTTCAAAGTCCTCAACTCCTTGACAGACTACAGGGTCTACCATATTCATTTCTTTTACTCCTTAGTTTCCAAGCTTCGTTCTCCCTTCTAATTATGAGAGAGAACTCACAAGCTACAAGTTTCTGTTACTGTGAGTTCAATCCGCTCATTTCAGCTTAATGAGATTTAGGTCATGCTTGATGGTGTGATAGCTAACGTACCCTATTAAGTCACTTCTTCTTACTCCACAAGAATGTTTTTAGTGCAAATAAAATCAAGACAACCGTCAGAGTAATCGAATAGTATATGTTTGTATGGTCATATGAGATTGTATAGTTCCATGACAAGATAACCATAAGTACAAACAATACCATTACAGTTTGATCTGATTTGAAAATGTTTTTTTGAAAATCAAGCTACCTACAAGAGCGGCTATTATGAAAACAGCAAATACAATTAGCAAGATATTGTGCATAGCCCCTCCTTTCTGTTCGATCAATTATTTGAGGTTATAACAAAATATGGTACAGGGAGCCAATGAAAATTAAACGTTACTCCCTTTCCATCGTTTTTGTAGGACAGTTCATTCGCAAACCATAAAGCGCCGAAACCTGCAACCGACGACCAGAACGACATGATTTGACCTCCAGGAATCAATGACGCCATGCTTGCTAAAAACCCAGATAAGCCTGCACCTTGATTAAGTGCATTTACCCAGCTCTTTGTTTCTGAATCGCTGTATGTGACAGCAACTCCCTGCCAAGTTATTTTATTTTGAACGATTCCGCCAAATGCAATATTTTGTACCCGTGGCCATGAACCTCTTTATAATACTTCTTGCCATGTAATTAATGAAACCCATTCGGAACTCCGTCAATTATCAAAAGAAATAAACCATTAGACTGGGAATAGATCGAGAACAAAAAATGTAACTGCTATTGAAACTAGCAGGTTTGCATGTAAATCAACATAGATCTATGTAGTCATTTCTTTTTTCTGTGCTTAATTTTCGTAATCCAGTACTCAAACCCGATGCATATTTGTCCAAGAATGGAGAGGAGAACAGAGATATAAAAAGCGGTATCCAATCCTGAAATGGATACATACGGAAAAATGTTAAAGACGAAGTAAATAACAAACGTATCTCCAATTACATTGACAATGTGACTCATCACGCGAGTAGGCTTTTTTTTCAAGAGAGCCAATAATAACGCATAAATGAACGGATGTATAAATGATTCTACCAGCAGAAACAAGAGGATTATGTACATCGAAACTGTGAATGCGGCATAATGATTTGGAAATGAGAGTGTTTGGTTTAATGCTCCGATTCCGGTTAACAATACTGCGAATAATCCAGCCAACAACGAAACGATTGTGAGTAATAGAAGTGCCAACACTGGTATTAGCCACAACTTTACTTTAAATGGCGGCTTGGGTTCATTATCTTTACGATTGACTATATAATTCATAAGATGTAAAAAACCAATAAAAATAATTATCACAAACAGCAAATAGGTCATACCATCTCCCCCCTACTAAATAAAAGTATAAGGGGGACACAAAGAGCTTTAATAGCCCTTTGTGTCCCAAATTAGCTTAGAGTCCAATAAAGAGTACAATCCATTCTGCAATGGTAAGAGCATCTCCAGGTGACAATCCAAGTGCAACAAGTCCTAATTTAATCGGTTCAGTCTGCCATTCAGTAAGTTTGTCCAAAAAGTCAGCAGCCTTACTTGCATTTTTTTTGATCCAGTCCGACCCATCTTTGCTGATGATTTTCAGAAGATCCCCAAGCAGTTCTCCACCGTAACGGAGACCATTCACAATCAGTTTCTTCAACATTGAAGTTGGAAGAGACTTTACGCTCACCTGAGATCCTTGGTAAATGACTGTCGTGGGAATAGATTGTGTAATAATATTATAAGTGACTGGTTTTGGATTAACTGCTGCTGCTGAAATTGAAGGTGCAACTGCCGTTGTCAGAATAACTGAAGAGAGTACTGCAACCACTACTTTTTTCAAAAAAATCTTCCTCCCTATATAATATGATTTAAATTTTCTAGAGATGCAACCACAGGGCCAATTCAAATGAATCTACACTAAATGCAAGCTTGATGTAGCGTACATATATGCTGACTGTGTAAAAGTTTTGAACACTACAACAAAAAGTCACCCCCCCTTTATGTTAATGGCTACCCAATCCAATACTACAAAGATTCAGTTGGTGTTATAATGACTCTAGCTGTTTGCTTTGCAAGGCAAAGGAAAGAGCGCATCGGAGTCGATTTTTGGTGTTGCCTGCCTATGCTCATCTGGAATCGACTCTATATTATTGAAACAAGAGAGCTAGCATAACTAACATGTAGCAACCTTGAGACAACCTCTTTAATCGACTTATCTTGCTTGATAGAAAAGAATACGACTAGCTCCTTCTATCGTCTTTTCGTTACCTTTATTCTTCGTTTCCGAAAAATTCATTTTTTGAAGCTGCAATATGTACCAGTCGAGTTCCTGACTAATTTCCACTACATGTCTATCACTTAGGTTTTTCATACTTTCTACTGTTCTTGCCAATCGTTCACGCAATTCTTTAACTTTTAATTGAATAAATTCCTCTTCTTGAGTTAGCATCGAGATTGGATACCCCCTTCTCAATGACAATTTAAACCAGGTTTCCTATATTCGTAATTTTTTTCCTCTAACAAAACCTTTTCGACATATTCTGCCATAAAAAAATAAGAGGTAGGATAAGTAATAATAATTACTTTCCTTCCTCTTACTTGGTCGAGTCATCAACTTGTTGCTGTGCCCATTTGGGTAATATAAATAATAATAAATTGAAACAATCATTCGCCCTGACACGAGAATCTACACCTATATAATGCAAAATACTCAGCATGAAGCAGTCAATAGCTTCTTTATATTTCTTTAGCAGTATGTAATATCCAGCTTTTAACTTAAAATACAGAGCCAATTCAGATTTTTTGAAAGGCGTCTTATATTCAGTGTTTATTATTTGAGATTCATACTTCTTTAGTAACATGTTAATTGAAACTAGATCTTTATTATGAAGGTATAATTCGAAAAGCTCATTAATGATATGGATGATTTGATCAGATGAGGATAGCTCTAAACAGATAAGGAGTTGTGATATGGCCTGCTCAATATGTCCTTTCTTGCCAAGGATGCAAGCTTCATTAAGCTTAACATTTTCATGTATCTCTTCAAACGGGTATTTCTTACTTTCGAGCATGTATTGCTCCGCCAAAAAGTAAATACCCAAATAGTAATAGGCATTGCAAGTCAGAAGCAAAGCACGAGCTCTCGTAAGTGAATCACTCTTATACTTTTCCACAACAGCAGAGAGTAACTCAATGCTCTTCTCATGCATTTGTAGCGCGTAAGCATGAAACCCTAATTTGAAATGAATAAGCGCTTTCTCCTCTTCTGGGAAAAAACTAATGTAATTAAGAAGGTATATTCCAGTATGGAATGTCTGCTCCAGCCTGCTAAAATCATTACGTTCAATCAAGTACGTTTGAAAAAAAGCTTTGGCAACGTAAGGTTGTACTCCGTGCTCTCTGGCATACTTTGCGATTAAAGCAAATAATCTGAGTCTGATCGCATTATCAGTCACAGCTTCTGTCATTTTGTACAGCTCTTCAATTAAATCGTAGCTGTCTTCACTGTCAGATTGCAGGAACCTGGCTGCTATCTTTTCAATAACTGTGCTTTCGCCCCTCTGAATAGCTTCCATTAGCAGACGGTGCAGCACCTTCTTACGCCTCTCCGTTACGATGTAATGACCAACCACATCCGAATATGGAATGGATAACGAAGAAGTTAAGGAAAGAATAGTAGTTAATTCAGGATGCTTTGTCTCTCCTCTTTCGATTTTCGATATCGTTCCTTTAGGAATACCTGATAAAGTAGATAAATGCGGTAAAGTGTATCTACGACTCTTCCGATAATCGTAAATTAACTCACCGATTAGCCTATTTTCATTACTCAAATCATCACCTTCTTTCAAATGCACGCTTACATTAAGTTAAAACCGAAAATACCATATATACACAATTTAAACAAATAAATGAGCATTATATTGCACTCAAATTTAATTAACAAAGTGCACCGTGAAAAGAATAAACAGAAAATGAAATTAATCGGAATCAATAAAATGAGAGTACTTTTTAGAAGCCCTCGTAGATTGTAAAACAATTATAACTATATGATTTAATTAAGCTTATGTAGACTAAACGCTGTTAGGCCCTTAGGATTGTTGCTGATTCACTTCCACAAATCATTTTTTGCTGACCAAAGATCGGAGTTCCCCATCGTGCATACGGTGTTAAGTGATGTCATCCCATCTTGGAGTACCATCATTAAGACTTTGAGAATTTTTTAATATAATGATTAATAAACTCAATATAATCATCATGGCTAGAATCAATAATAAAAGTATATATTTCATTCATTCTTGCCTCAATTTTGATGTTACTTTCTTCGCGATTAAACCTAACATCTAAATAAAGATCATCGATAGAGTCATTCTCAATTTGACTATCCCTTGGGAAATCATAAATGTATCTTTCTGTGCTCGCATTGAACAAAGCAACTACATCTAAAAAATCTGATACTTGTTCTTCATTCGGAACCTCAAATTTGTGTTCAACCAAATTCCTAACTGAGTTGATTTTATTTAATATTCTCGGTGCGATAATTCCTAGTTCTTTTAATTTTTCTATTTTTTTAGGTATATTCCATTTTTCCTTTTTGGCCAATCCATACAATCCAAATGCAATCAATAAAGAATCAATTTGACAATCAAGAGACCTTTTTGCATTTGATAGTGTATTAATTAATCTATGCCGCTTTTCAATTCCTGATTCAATATCATATTCAGAATAAGATAAGTATTCTGATGGCAGTACATCAAAAGGAATAATTAACTCCTCATGCCCACGGCAACTCCAATAACTATCCTTATTCTTTAGAAAACCCATCACTCCGGAAAATTCCATTAACTATTCATCTCCTATATATTATTTTTTAAGTCACTAACTTGTATTCCGATATCCACCGGCAGATGGATGTTTCTATCTGCTCTCGCATCCCCGAAATCCTTCAGACAGACCGAGGGTGAACGCCCCGCAGTTTAACTAATTGATCAATGGGGACAAAGTCGAGTATGTCCGGCTGAATCATACGTAATGCAATAAGTTAATAAGTTCATTTACTTCAGCAAGCGATTGTCTTTCTCTAAGAATGATCCCGACTGTGACATAGTTTGATCATATGTTTTTAGGTAGATGCACTCAGTTCGACTCTACATTTTCTGCTATTGACTTTCCATTCTCGTATTACTGAAGCCATTTGTCCCTTAAACTCACGGGTAAATTTCTTCAGGCGAGTCATATATCGTTCTTCTATCTACGAGCCCGAGAGGCTAAACGGAACGCAGCAACTGAAGCCGCTTACGGACTTATCCTCACAGGAGTCGTCTGCCTGATTCCAATTTGTCGGGAAGACCATAGTCGAACATCCCGATGCGTGATGTTCTGTGAAATTCGTTATCTTTGATTTAGATTCAAAAATCCCTATACCTATTTGTTTTTTATCAGTCAGACAGGTTCTAATCAGCATTTTCAAAGAGTTTATGTAATGTTTAATTAGCCTCGCAGGGTTGTCTGCTGATAAACTTCCTCGGAAGGCCTCTTCAGACCAAGGAGGTGATAGCGACACAGCGTGAATATAGTCTTGGTATAATGAGGTTCAGCTCATCTTCGACAACACTCTATCAGGCAACTTCCCCCAGAATTTCAAAGCGGATTTATGGCCCTCGCTATGTATATCTAAACATAATGCCACTTTACCCAAGTAAGCTTATTTAAGTGTGTCAATACTTGAATAATGGTATAGTATCTGGCTAACTAACTATTGACTTCGATTAACTGGTTTATGCGATCGACTTTTTGTAAACTAACTTCTATGAGAGCTGATCTTTGTAGTTAAAATGTCATTTTTTATTTTTTCTTCGGAAAGCTTAGCATCGTTGAATAGCCTATTGTAATATTCTCGCCCAAACCAAAGCGTATACTGAGTCATCTGTTCTGCTTTTTTACTGTTTATTTTCCCCAAGCAAAAATAGTAGGCAAATTTTACATCTGCATCAATTATACTTTTTGGGATTTCTACTGGATAGTTTACACCCGTGAATATCGAGTACTCATTACTATTAACTTCCTTTAAAATATCATTAAACTTTTTATAACCGTTATATTCTGTTTCAAATTCTCCATGTTGTGGATTCACAATATCAATTGAATACTTTTTGGAATACTTTTTTACATCGTCAGAATAAATTTGCACTATCATTCCACTATTACTGATCTGTGCCGAATTCTCAATAGCATTATTTATATGCCCCTGTCCCTTTAAAGGGAGATAGGGAAGATCGATACTTTCTCCAGGAAGTATTAACTCAACATCATCATAGATAAGACCTTGGTATCCCCCAATCCCCCTCTGATGATGACTTAAAGTAAAATCATATACATTTTCACTTTCAAAGGAAATGTTATCAAATAATAGCTTTACAACAATATTCTTCGCAGAACGTTCCCCGGTATTTGTAATTTTTAATCTCCAAGTAGTCGGGACTGAGAAACTATATCTGATTTCATCATTAGAATATCTCTCTAAAAATAAGTTCCCCCCCATAGTTTCTGAATACTCACCTTGTTCATTTACCACAGACACTTTAAATTCAGGTTGCTTAATAGATTGATTATAAGCTACCAAAGCTATACAAATACCTAAAACTGCTACTAGCACAGAAACATATGCAAAAAAATGACTATGATTAGCCAATGTATTTTTTATATCCGCAAACTGAAACTTATTCTTAGTCAACAAGTAAGCAAAATAGACTACAAGCGCACCCAAAATACTCCAAGCAAATATCTCTAGTCTTTTCATAGCTACTCCTAAATTTTTAATGTCTATCGCATCGTTCTCGTATTCATGATGTCGATATTTCATAGATAACACCTATCTTAGAAAGATCGAAGAATCCACTTATTTCCACCTTTTAATACCAAAGTTGGACGTAGTTAAACAGTCTCTAAATAGCTCTTTCAAAGGGGTTATGTACTGTTCTTATAATTCACCATTCACTAACTCCATAATGAAAATCATTAAAGTTACAGGTTTAATCCATATCTCCAATAAACATGTATTTGGACTGTTAACACTAAACTAGACAACTTTTTTAAAGACCAAATTTCTATAATAAAGTGGGCTCATATAGCCTAGTGTTCCGTGACTTCAGTGTTTATTGTAGCAGTTTACATTATCATTTAACTCCAATTTCAGATGCTGAAGGCGATGAAAGCTCATTTGGTTAATGAACTCCTTTTTCTTGATCTTAAATACGGCTTCAGTAATGGTATTGTCGTAGGGACAACCTTTCATGCTTAGAGAACGATCGATTTTGAACACAGTCAACGTCATCGATCAACTTGTTCTTAAACTCACTAACACGATCGGAATTGAATTTGACGAAGATGACCTTGTACGGAAGCAAATGCCCGTGCTAATAGTGCAGCATTTTTGTTAGATCCCACACTGGAACCAATAATTTCTCGATTTAAAGAGATCGACTAATGCACACAGATATAGCGCCATCTATTTTTGACTCTGACATACGTTAAATCGCTTACACGTTTAGCTTCAATTGACGATTCCAATTCATTGGATTGCTGTGATTCGTTACATGCAGCCTTGTGAGGTTTGTATTGAGCAACTGTGTAGGAGGATACAAGGCCTTGTGACTTCATAATTCGACCAATTCGTCTTCTGGATTCGATAAATCCAAGTTACTCAAAATCATATACTAATTTACTGGTTTTCTTGTTTGCCATTAAATTATCAAGAAGCCCGCATGGAAATGTGGAGTACAATAAATTTATTAGATTCAAAGATGTATTTATTAATTTGTTATCAAGTGTCTTATTTAATTCTAACTTCATGAAATATCCCCTCAAATTAATTTTACAGTAATTTCACATAACGTTCTTGTATCTATGAACCCGAGAAGTTTATAAAAGCGCAAGCGACTAGGGTCATAGAGCGAAGCCTTCAGCGTAGATACGGTGTTATGTGATGCTCTCGGCTTCTATTCAGAATTGATGCCAAAGTTATTGATTTTCAAGAGTAACTATTTATTATCATTTTTAGTGAATTTAAATGCGTTTTTGGATTGTCAACACTAAATCAGACAGCTTTTTTAAGGGATAATCTTCTGTAATCTACTGGACTCATATAGCCTAAGGTTCCATGGATGCGATGTTTGTTGAACCAATTTACGTAGTCATATAGCT
>NZ_JAMAVT010000023.1:0-90424 GCF_023713665.1 Paenibacillus sp. MER 180
AGCCCCCCTCAAGATGAGATTTCCCAATTAGTAAGACCCCTTGAAGACGACGAGGTAGATAGGTTGGAGGTGGAAGCACAGCAATGTGTGGAGCTGACCAATACTAATCGGTCGAGGGCTTATCCTATTGATTCAGAGCATGACACTTTCGCATTCAGTTTTCAAGGTTCAAACCTTGAACTTCATATTGGCTTTAGCCAATGCTGTTTGGTGGCGATGGCGGAGGGGTTCCACGCGTACCCATCCCGAACACGACCGTTAAGCCCTCCAGCGCCGATGGTACTTGGACCGCAGGGTCCCGGGAGAGTAGGACGTCGCCAAGCAATTAAAGACCACTGTTGAGACATCTCGACGGTGGTCTTTTTTTATATTTCTTGCTGATTAGGTGATGAATGGAGAATAACAAACAATCTCATACTATCCATAATAGTAATAAAATTGTTCGCCTGGAGTGGACATTTATTTGTTTGTACATGAATAGGAATCAAATGAATTACGAATTACCAAAACAAGACGCTTATCCTTGACAGCCTCATACCGCTTTGCTAAGATTGCAATAATATATTTTTAGAGACGACGTTAATCAGAGGACAAGCCCTGTATGATAAGGAGTTTGGACAATGAATGCGCCAATACAATCAAGGGAGGAACTTTCTGGTGTGGGAATCTAAGTTTGTGAAGGAAGGCTTAACTTTTGACGATGTGCTGTTAGTACCTCGTAAATCGAGTGTACTGCCACGGGAAACAGACGTATCGACAATTTTGAGCGATAAGGTTAAATTGAACATTCCATTTATGAGTGCAGGTATGGACACAGTTACCGAGGCTCCATTGGCAATTGCAATTGCTCGCGAAGGCGGTATCGGTGTTATTCATAAAAATATGTCGGCTGAGCAACAAGCCGAAGAAGTGGATCGCGTAAAGCGTTCAGAGAGCGGCGTTATTACTAATCCATTTTCGCTTTCTCCAGATCATACTGTAGAAGACGCGGATCGTGTAATGGCGAAGTATCGCATTTCTGGTGTCCCTATTGTGGATGCAGAAAATAAGCTTATAGGTATTTTGACGAACCGGGATCTTCGTTTTGTTCATGACTACAGCATTCAGATTAAAGAAGTGATGACACATGAGAACTTGGTAACAGCTCCTGTCGGCACTACGCTTCAAGAAGCAGAAGTGATTTTGCAGCAGCACAAGATCGAGAAGCTTCCATTGGTTGATGAAAGCAACACGTTGAAGGGACTTATCACGATTAAGGATATTGAGAAGGCAATCCAATATCCGAAAGCTGCGAAGGATGCTCAAGGACGTCTTCTGTGTGGTGCAGCAATCGGTATTTCCCAAGATTCATTCGAACGTGCTGAACTGCTTGTACAAGCTGGTGTTGACTTAATCGTTGTTGACTCCGCTCATGGCCATCATATCAATATTATTGAAGCAGTACGCAAGCTACGCGGCTTGTACCCTGAGTTGACTATCGTAGCAGGGAACGTAGCTACTGGTGAAGCAACTCGTGATTTGATTGAGGCAGGAGCTTCTGTAGTTAAGGTTGGTATTGGACCAGGTTCCATCTGTACGACTCGGGTTATTGCTGGTATTGGCGTACCACAAATTACAGCTGTATACGACTGTGCGAGCGTAGCTCGTGAGTACGGCATTCCTGTTATTGCGGATGGCGGTATTAAGTACTCTGGTGATATTACAAAAGCAATCGCTGCAGGTGCAAGTGCGGTTATGCTCGGAAGCTTGTTTGCAGGTACAGAAGAAAGCCCTGGTGAATCTGAAATTTATCAAGGCCGCAGCTTCAAGGTATACCGCGGTATGGGCTCGCTAGGCGCAATGAAGCAAGGCAGTAAGGATCGTTACTTCCAAGACAGCAGCAATGAGAAGAAGCTGGTTCCAGAAGGTATTGAAGGCCGTGTAGCTTACAAGGGGCCTTTGGCTGATACGATCCATCAATTGCTTGGCGGATTGAGAGCAGGTATGGGTTACTGTGGTACGAACACTCTGAAAGAGCTTCAGAATGATACTCATTTTGTGAAGATATCTGGCGCAGGATTGCGTGAAAGTCATCCGCATGATGTACAAATTACGAAGGAAGCTCCTAACTATTCCATGTAATTGTGTTGCATTTACGGAAAATGTCGACAAGGAAAGACAGGGTATTACAACCCTGTCTTTTTTTTGCGTGTCTGGCTATGTTAGAATAGCTATGGGACTCAACAGGAGAGGAGTTGTACGTAGTGTCTAAGCAACATACAACATTGAAACATAACAAATGGAAACGAGCGGTCGCTCTGGTTACCGCATGTCAAATATTAAGCTTCGCCTTATTGCCATCAGCAGGAATGGTGGCAGCTGAGGCAGCTGCTCAAACTCAAACGCAAACGAATCAAGTAGCGGCAACGAAGGGGAACAGCAATCAAGTTATTACGGATAAGTCTAAGCTTGATTTGAAGCTTCGCTCCGCGGTTCTTATGGAAGCCTCAACGGGTAAGATATTAGTCGATATTGACTCGGAGATCTCGTATCCTCCAGCAAGCATGACGAAGATGATGACAGAGTACATTGTCATGGAGAAAGTGAAGAATGGCGACTTGAGCTTCGACGACGAGATTGTAACGAAGAAGAATGCGTCCGAAACAGAAGGATCCCGCATCTTCTTGGCAGAAGGGGATACGCATAAGGTTCGCGATTTGTATATTGCGATGGCAATCGGTTCTGCCAACGATGCAACGGTAGCTCTAGCGGAGCATATTGCTGGCTCTGAGGCTGAGTTTGTAAAAATCATGAACGAGACAGCAAAGCGTCTTGGTATGACGAAGACACACTATATCAACTCTACTGGATTGGATTGGGCAAGCATGCCTGAAGGCTTCCGCCCAGCTGAAAAGGCAGAGACGATGATGTCAGCAATGGATGTGGCCAAGCTGGTGCGTGCAATCGTTAATGATCACCCTGAATTCAGTGAGTATACGAAGATTCAATCCTATAAGTTTAGAGAACGTGACAAAACGCCAATCTCCAACTTGAACTGGATGCTTGAAGCCAATAAAGATGTCGTGAACTTCAAGCGTTATGCTTATCAAGGCTTGGATGGAATGAAAACAGGATTTACTGATATTGCGCAATATTGCTTCGCAGGTACGGCAGTACGCGATAATATGCGACTGATCTCGGTTGTAATGGGCGCGAAAGATAAAGGAGCACGGTTCGAAGAAACAGCGAAGCTGCTTAATCACGGTTTCGAGCATTTTGAAATAAAGAATGAGATTGCACCGAAGAAGACTGTAGCAGGTGTAGAGACAGCTCCAATCAAAAAAGGTGTAGATACGGAAGTGCCAATTGTTGCTGAAACAGGCGTTTCGTTCGTAATTCCAAAAGGAGCGACCACAGAAGGAAAAATTACACAAGAAGTGAATCTGAAGCCGGCAAATGAGCTTGTTGCCCCTATTAAGAAGGGTCAGCAAGTGGGAACAGTGACGTTCACTTACAAGGACAATGGTGCCGAGCAGAAGAAGACTGTGAACATGATTGCAACAGAAGAAGTGGAGAAGGGCAGCTGGTGGCGTCTATTCTTCCGTGCAATTGGGGAATTCTTTGCAGATTTGTTCAAATCTATCAAGAATTTGTTCTAGTTTCGCAGTATTGGTCATAGGAATTGGCTTTCGTCTGTGACAAAATCAATTGTCTATTCGAATGACGATCATGTAAAATAGAGGGATGAAACTGTAACAATCGAAAATGACTGACTAGTGGCGGGGGGCAATCGAAAATGGAAACAGGTACAGCTCGAGTAAAACGTGGTATGGCAGAGATGCAAAAGGGCGGCGTCATTATGGACGTCATGAATGCAGAGCAAGCGAAAATTGCTGAAGCAGCAGGCGCAACAGCAGTTATGGCGCTTGAACGTGTCCCATCTGATATTCGTGCAGCTGGTGGCGTAGCTCGTATGGCAGATCCAACAATCGTAGAAGAGGTTATGAAGGTTGTATCGATTCCAGTTATGGCGAAGGCACGCATTGGTCATTACGTAGAAGCCAAAGTATTGGAATCCCTTGGCGTAGATTACATCGATGAATCGGAAGTACTGACTCCAGCAGACGAAGTATTCCATATTGACAAAAATACATTTACCATCCCATTCGTATGCGGCGCTAAAGACTTGGGTGAAGCACTTCGCCGTATTAGCGAAGGAGCAGCAATGCTTCGTACGAAGGGTGAACCGGGAACAGGCAATATTGTTGAGGCTGTTCGCCACATGCGCTTGATCACTAGCCAAGTTCGCAAAGTTCAGAGCTTGTCGAAGGACGAGCTGTATGCAGAAGCGAAAAACTTGGGTGTAGCGTATGACTTGCTGTTACATGTTCATGAGACAGGTAAGTTGCCAGTCGTGAACTTCGCTGCAGGCGGCGTTGCAACACCAGCAGATGCAGCATTGATGATGCATCTGGGCGCTGACGGCGTATTCGTTGGCTCTGGTATTTTCAAATCCGACAGTCCTGAGAAGTTCGCTCGTGCGATTGTGGAAGCGACAACTCATTATGAAGATTATGCTCTAATTGCGAACGTATCCAAGAACCTGGGTACACCGATGAAGGGGATTGAAATCTCCAAGCTTGCGCCATCTGAGCGTATGCAGGATCGCGGCTGGTAATTATAGAAGCAGGGCAGCTGAGGAAGCACCGTGACGGTGCTTCCTAGTCGGCGTTAAGCGCTCTGTATCCTATCTATAGGTGTTAGTATAGCCTCAGGGGAAAGAAGGGACTTCACGGATGAACATCGGAGTATTGGCGCTGCAAGGCGCGGTAGCAGAACATATGCGCAGCTTGGAGGCGGCAGGAGCCCATGCGGTAGCCGTGAAGCGGCCAGAACAGATTGATGAGCTTCAGGGGCTTGTCATTCCCGGTGGAGAGAGTACAACCATTGGCAAGTTGATGCGGAAGTATGGCTTTATCGAGGCGATTCAGGCATTTGCAGCAGCTGGCAAGCCGATCTTCGGCACATGTGCGGGACTGATTTGCTTGGCGGAACGAGTGGAAGGTCATCAAGGCTCAGAGGAGCCGCATTTGCAGCTGATGGATATGACGGTAATGCGCAACGCATTCGGACGGCAGCGTGAAAGCTTCGAGGCAGATTTAGATGTGAAAGGGATCGAGCAGCCTGTACGTGCGGTTTTCATTCGCGCACCGCTTATCCAATCGGTCGGTGAGTGTGTTGATGTACTCTGCGAGGTGAACGGTGAGATTGTAACAGCAAGACAAGGCTCGCTTCTAGCTTGCTCGTTCCATCCGGAGCTGACATCAGATGTTAGCCTGCACAGCTATTTCGTTGATATGGTTAAACAGGCTGCAAATGTAGCAGGATAAAGAATAACAAACACTTTGACTCTCCTGATGCTAGGAGAGTTAAGGTGTTTTTCTCGGATATACGGTATAATAGTGAAATAGTATGATACGGATCGAATCAAATCAGCCCAGCGTATATCGTGAGGGGTGTTCATCCGTTTCTGGCAGGAGGGTCAATCGGTGCTAGATATCAAATTGTTAAGAAGTGATTATGGACGTGTAGTAACAGCACTCCAAAATCGAGGCAAATCGGAAGAGATGATCGCGGACTTCCCGGAGCTTGACGCACGTCGCCGCGAAATGCTGCAAGAGACCGAGCAGTTGAAAAATCAACGCAATGTCGTGTCTCAAGATGTAGCGAAGAAGAAAAAAGCAGGCGAGTCAGCCGACGAACTTATTGCGCAAATGCGTGAAGTAGGCGATCGGATTAAGGAGCTCGATGAAGAGATTCGTGGTATTGAAGTACAAATGGAGCAGATTACATTATCCATTCCAAATGTACCTCATGAAAGTACACCAGTAGGTAAATCAGAGGAGGATAACGTAGAAGTTCGCCGTTGGAGCGAGCCTACCGCATTCTCCTTCGAAGCAAAGGCGCATTGGGATATCGCGCAGGATCTCGGCATCTTGGACTTCGAATCAGCTGCGAAGGTAACAGGCTCTCGCTTCGTATTCTACAAGGGGGCAGGAGCTCGCTTGGAGCGTGCCCTAATCAGCTTTATGCTGGACGTGCATACGATGCAGCATGGATATGAAGAAGTGCTCCCTCCGCTTATCGTGAACCGTGACAGCTTGATCGGTACAGGTCAACTGCCGAAGTTCGAGGAAGATCTATTCAAGCTGGAAGGTACGGAGTATTACCTCATCCCCACGGCAGAAGTTCCTGTAACGAACCTCCACCGCGATGAGATTCTGACGGACGAGCAAGTTCCTCGTTATTATACAGCTTACAGCTCTTGCTTCCGTTCTGAAGCAGGCGCATCTGGCCGTGATACACGCGGACTTATCCGTCAGCATCAATTCAATAAGGTTGAGCTGGTGAAGATGGTTAAGCCAGAGGATTCTTATGCTGAACTGGAATCACTGACGAACCAAGCAGAGAAGATTCTACAGCTGCTTGGCTTACCGTATCGTGTGATGGCATTGTGCACAGGAGACATTGGATTCAGCTCTGCGAAGACGTATGATTTAGAAGTATGGCTGCCGAGCAGCGGTACGTACCGTGAGATTTCGTCCTGCTCGAACTTTGAGGACTTCCAGGCGCGTCGTGCGAACATTCGCTTCCGCCGCGATACGAAATCCAAGCCTGAGTTCGTGCATACGCTGAATGGCTCTGGCCTTGCGATTGGACGTACTGTCGCTGCGATTATGGAGAATTACCAACAAGAAGACGGTTCCATTGTGATTCCGGAAGCATTGCGTCCTTATATGGGCGGATTGGAATCCATTCGCCGCAAATAATTGAAAGATCATAGTTGCATTGTTGTAATGCCTATGATATAATAAAGACTGTCCGACTCGAATCGGGCAGTCGAATATGGAGAGGTACCGAAGTGGTCATAACGGGGCGGTCTTGAAAACCGTTAGGGTGCAAGCTCACGTGGGTTCGAATCCCACCCTCTCCGCCATAACTTTTACATGTAGAACCCGCATCCTTGGTGATGTGGGTTTTTTGCTGTATAAAATGCCTCTGCTGGCCGCAAACTGTAATTGAATAGTGGAGGTGTAGCTCTTATGAATCAGGAAGAACAACCGCAAGTCGATCAATCGAGGCTTGTGGATGCATGGCAGCAAACGTTGCCGGCGAAGCTTGAGCCTGGCGATAAAGCCACAGTACTGCCTGACGGCGCCAATCCACAGGCACTCGTTATTCATATCGATACAGCCGGCCGCCAAATGTACTCATTCGATTTCCATTGCGCTTATGTGGATTCGCGCGAGGTAGAGCTCAATCTCATCGATGTCGAGAAGAGTGGGGTTCATATCGATGAGCGGACTGAGGTTGTGCAGGAGCTTGTACAGAATTATGTGCGTCATATTCATGAATGCGCGCAAGCGCTGCATGATGTAACCCATCACGGCTTACAGTAGGAGGGATGAAGGTGACGAAAGCAAAGGATGGTCTGGACAAAAATTTGAGCAATGTCGTCAAGGACTTGGAGCAGGCACCGGTCAATAGTCATCATGCCCAGCAGTTACAGCAGGATCACAATGATCGACGCCATCAGGATGCACTGAATCATGATAAGCCGACGGACTTAGAACACTTATAATGACGGAGGAGTGTGCGTGCAATGAGCAAGCCAAGAGCAGTCCCTGTACCTAACCAGGAGCAATCCAGCCGGCATCAAGCAGGTAATGAACGGAATGCGATGCAAGAGCCATTGTCAGGGTCTAAGAAGACGAAGATGGCGAATCACGTCAGCCACAACAATCCTGAGGGATAAGATAACCGGGTACAAGCAACACGGATTTTCCTTGCAAGAGTGAGGAGAGTCTGTGTTTTTTTATGCAAATAAATAGGGTATGTTGAAGTTCGAATTAGTACTATTATTATTAATATTTACCAATAGGGTCCAACAAGGAAGTGAATTCCGATATAATAATGAGTGTAGTGTATTTAAGGCTTATATAGAGAGGTGAACGCGGTGGAGCATCTGACAACGAACACCAGTGCAGACAGCAACAGTTCTAAGGGGAATCATGCATCGGCTTCGCAGGATATGGATCAGTTTGAGGCAATTGCCCAATTGGGAGCACTCGATTCTGCAGCTATTGCCAGTGTGCAGCAGTATCAGCACACGAAGATCGGCCTAATCAAGCTTCTCAAGCGAATTATCTTTATTGTCATTGGGTCAGTCTTAATGGGTGTCGGACTTGAGCTATTTCTTGTTCCGAATCAAATTACAGACGGTGGAGTAACCGGCATTTCGATTATTTTGTCTTATGTAACCTCAGTGCCACTCGGTGTTTTTCTATTTCTACTTAACTTGCCCTTCCTGATTATCGGCTACAAACAAATTGGCAAAACCTTTGCCCTATCCACATTACTCGGCGTCCTAGTGATGTCGCTCAGCACGACGCTGCTTCACGATGTAAGTGCATTTACAGAAAATACGTTCCTGGCTGCCGTATTTGGCGGGATTATTCTCGGTATTGGCGTGGGGCTCGTCATTCGCTATGGTGGTTCTTTGGACGGTACAGAGATTATAGCAATTTTGCTTAACAAACGTTCTCCCTTCTCCGTCGGCGAGATCATTATGTTCTTCAACTTGTTCATACTCACGAGTGCGGGCTTCGTATTTGGCTGGGATCGTGCGATGTATTCCCTCATTGCCTATTACATTGCATATAAAATGATCGATATTACCGTTGAGGGATTGAACGATTCGAAGGCGGTATGGATTATTAGTGACAATCACAAGGAAATCGGCGATGCGCTGCTTAGACGTCTCGGTCGGGGCGTTACGTATATGAAAGGCGAGGGCGGCTTCTCCGGAGATGAGAAGAAAGTGATTTTCACCGTCATTACCCGATTGGAGGAAGCGAAGCTCAAGGGGATCGTAGAGGAGCATGATGAGCATGCGTTTCTTGCAATCGGCAACATTCATGACGTTAAGGGTGGCAGATTTAAGAAAAAGGACATTCATTAAGCAGTGAAAGATAGGACGAAGTTCATAATTCTATGTACAGGGTCGCGAAATATGTTTCAAAGGAACTATTTTCATTATCATACGTATAAGTTAATATATACTGGGTAATTTTAGCTCACTTATTATGATGAATAGGGGTTGAAGAGATTGAAGAGAGGTTTAAAAGGGGCATTAGCACTCATATTTGCTTTAGCACTAATTATTACGGGTTGTGGAGCCAAGTCTAGTCCGAAGGAATTAATTGAAGGTTCTCTAGGCAAGTCCTTCGATATGAAGTCCTATGCATTCAATACATCGATTAAGCTTGAAGATCTTCAAATGGATAATGGTGGAGCAATGGATCCAAATGCACAGATGGTCTTGAACATGCTGAAAAATGCTGAGCTTAGTGTAAATGGTGTAGTTCAACAAGAGCCTATGAAGATGGAAGCGAATCTCGAAATCAGCCTTAAAGGCGATATGGAAATGAAATTTTCTCTCCCATTGACTATGGATGAAAATAAAATGTGGGTAAAAATCCCGAATATTCCGATGTTGGCTGGCCAAATTCCAGATGAGTTGATCGGCAAAACAATTGAGATCGATTTAAAGAAAATGGCAGAGCAATCCGGCCAAGAGCTTCCTTCCGCGAAGGATATGAAGGCAATGCAGAACCTCTCGAATGATATGTTCAAAGTATTCCTCGGCAAGTTCGATGAGAAAATGTATTTCTCTACAGTAGAGAAAAAAGACGCTGGTCTTCCTGAAAATGTAGATGCAAAGCAAATTGTGAAGTTCAATGTTACCAATGAGAACTTGGAGCAATTCGTTACAACCCTTGTTAAAGAGGCATTGCCTGCACTAGCAGATGTAATGGGTAAGGAAGAGTACAGCAAGCTGTTTAAATTGGAAAAAGACCAAGTTGAGAAAATGAAGCAAGAAATGAAAACAGATGACAGCGAACTGAAAAAGGATATCGAAGAAATGAAAAAGTCGCTGAAGATTAACGAACTGAGCGTCACTACTGCGATCAACAAAGATCAATATCCTGCATATCAAGTAATTGTAGCTAACTTGGATGTGACTGGCGACGATGGTGTGAAATCGAAGGTTGCCGCTCGCTTTACGACTGAGTTGAGCAAGATCAACGAGAAGGTTGAATTCAAGCCTGTACCAACCGATGTTCTGACAATGGAACAATTGCAGCAAATGTTCGGTGGATATTAAGATATAGTCATTTGCAAGACCGCCGCTCCTAGAGAGTGGCGGTCTTTTGTTATGCGCGGAATAGTTAGAAGAAGCGGAGGAGGTATGCAAATGGGATCTATTATGGGCAAGACATGACTTGACGCTTCATTCTGTAATGTATATGGTTTACATATACAATATATAAGGTGTGTGGCCACAATGATTCACATTCGTATCGAATCATCGACTGACGAGCCGATATACGAGCAGATTGCAAGACAAATACGAACTGGTATATTCAGTGGTGATTTTAAGCCTGGAGATGCGCTCCCTTCTATACGACAACTGGCTAAGGATTTGCAAATTAGTGTCATTACAACGAAGCGTGCTTATGAGGAACTGGAGAGGGAAGGGTTTATTGACAGCATGGTTGGCAAGGGATCCTTCATCTCGGGCGCAAATCCACAGCTGATACGTGAGCAGCGTCTGCATCAGATGGAGATGATGATCGAAGAAGCGGTGAAGGACGCTAAGGCACTGAACGTATCCTTGTCTGAATTAATGGAGCATATTCGATTGGTCTATGAGGAGAGTGATTGAATTGTAAAGGAGAGAGTGACAACAAATAGAATTTGTTAGAAAGGACTTATAATCGTGAGCAATAGGAGCTTTATCAACCGTGCAGATTTCATTCTAGAACGGAAGCAGTGAAGCCGCATTGCTCAACTTCGTTGATTCTGCGGCTTCTTTATGCGTATTGATTAAGCTTTGCCGCGCAGACGGCGGAAGAATTGCGTTAACATTGATGCACATTCTTCTTGCAGCACGCCCTCAATGACTTCTGCACGATGGTTGAAGCGGGGCTCTTGAAGCAGGTTCATCAGTGTGCCTGCGCAGCCTGCCTTCGGGTCGGTCGTGCCGTATACAACGGTAGGCACTCGGGATTGAACGATTGCCCCGGCACACATCGGGCAAGGCTCCAAAGTAACATATAAAGTGCAATCAAGCAGCCGCCAAGCTTGAAGATGCTCACTCGCCTCTCGAATCGCGATCATCTCGGCATGTGCAGTAGAGTCAAGCGATGTCTCTCGCAAATTGTAGCCGCGTCCAATAATCTCATTCTGATGGACGACAATAGCGCCAATGGGAACCTCTCCAATTGCCTCGGCCTTGAGGGCCTCTTCAATGGCCCTACGCATCCAGTATTCGTGCTGGCTGATTTGTTCAGGTTCAATCGATTGTATTTCCAACTTCAGCTTCCTTTCTCGTATCCCTGCCTCTATGGTATCCAGCGATCTTGTATTAGACGCAAATATGTGTAAAAGTCTAGTCGTTATTCATCGAACAAATATTCGTTGTTAACAGTGTGTGTATAAAATTGTGGATAACTATATGGATGTACACAGTATTATACACATCTTATCCAAAACTGTTCACATTATGTGCATAACCTGTTGATAACCATATGTTATACACATGAAGCAGGGGTCCGAACTTAATCGATATTATTATACCTTCTTCCCACAATAATCGCCAAAACAATGGACAAATCGCCCTATATTACGATATGATTCGAAGAGATACTCCAACGAAATCCAACATTTGTCAGGATATCCGACATTATCTCCGTATGTTTACTCTGATACTGATGGATAGGCCTGATAGAGGTGAAGCATGAGACTTTCCATCAAAGCGAAATTATCTATTTCTATAGCTTGTATCGTGTTTGTCGTCCTTCTGCTTCATATGATCCTCACTTACAACATAACCAAGGATAAGCTTGTTGAGGAAATTCAGCAGCGAATGAATGCGATTGCTCAGCAGATCAACGTGTCCGTACAGCAATCCCGCATGGCGGCGAATTCATTCGAAGAGCAGTTGGCAGAGAAGCTGCACATTGCGTCTATGTATGCTGCGGATAAGCTCCCGCCTCGAATTGATAGCATAACGAACGAGCAACTGCAGCAAATAAGCGCTGATATTGGAATATCCCACATTTCCCTCTTGCACAAGACGCCGAACGGTGACGATATCACGATTAATCGATCCTCTGATCCGAAAGAAATCGGCATGTCGACGAGACAGTGGGGGTATTGGTATCAAGCTTTCATTCAATTATTTGAGGATAAGCAAGTATGGATTGCGGAAGGGCAGAAGCGCAAGTATTTTTGGTCAGGTCCGTTTGATGTGTCTTCATCCAACCCTGAACATCTTGATAAATGGGGATATTATTACGATGGTAAGCGGGATTATATAATTAATCCGTTTATTCGCGATGATAAGGTTGAAACCTTCTTCGAACTGACAAAGCCGAATATCTTAATTGAGCAGACATTGAGTGCTCAATCCAATATTGTGGAAATCGCAGCTCTTAATATTAATAATTTTAAAGATGAACCCACATTCAAAGTTCGCAGCGATGGTGTACAGGTGGTTGACGAGAGCAAGAGCCGTGTCTTATACGGTGAATACACCTTGAATCATGAGCGTGATGAAGAATATATTCGAAATGCGCTGGAGCGGAGAAAGCCTCTGTTCTATGAAAGTGATTTTGGCAGTAGAACCATCATTAAAGGGTTCATTCCAATCAGCGGGGCGACTTCCTATGTATTGAACATATCCATGGATGCAAGAGCGGTCGTAGAGGCACTCCATGACCAGTTGATGCGCAATGTCGCGGTAGGCATTGTGCTATTGGAGATTGTTCTTATCGGAAGCTATATGCTGTCCGGCATATTGATACGTCCACTTCAATCGATACTGAACAAAATCAATATGATTTCGGTAGGCCATTTCAATACGCAATTGAATATTGATCGTAAGGATGAGCTTGGAATACTGGCTCAGCGAATTAATACGATGGCGCGGAATTTGGATGCTTCAACAGAGCGGCTGCGCATGTCGTATCTGGAGAACCGCGCCATGAAAGAGCATCTGGAATCATTCATTAACCAATCGAATGATGCTATTCATGTGACAGATCTGAAGGGACAAATTGAGCGAGTGAACCAAGCGTTCGTTGATATGTTTGGCTGGACCTCGGAAGAGGTGCTAGGCAAGCAACTATGCAATATTCCAGAGGACAAGGTGGATGAAGAGCACCAAATTCATGAAGCACAGCGTCATGGCGAATATGTGAGCAACTGGGAGACGACGCGTCTAACGAAGGACGGGCGAATCCTGGATGTTAGTGTCAGTACCTCACCAATGTACAACGAGGGCGGGGATTGCATCGCTTGGGCAAGCATTACGCGAGATATGACCAGCCGCAAGCGGATGGAAGAGCTGTTGCGACGTTCTGAGAAGCTGACGACGGTCGGTCAATTGGCGGCAGGTGTTGCGCATGAGATTCGCAATCCACTAACGACGTTGAAGGGATTCTTACAGCTGCAGCAGCGTACAAGAGCTCTGAATGACAATCACATGGATATGATGCTGGCGGAGCTGGAGCGCATCAACTTAATTGTAAGCGAGTTTCTCGTATTGGCTAAGCCACAGGCAATTCAGTTTCAGCCGAAAGATGTACGCCGAATTGTTACGGACGTCGTCGCTTTATTGGACAGTCAAGCGAAGTTGAATAATGTATATTTTGCAACCCAGTTCGATGAGTTCGTGCCCTTAGTGAACTGTGAAGAGAACCAGTTGAAGCAGGTATTCATCAATGTGATGAAGAATGCAATGGAAGCAATGCCGGAAGGTGGCATGGTCGAAATTGCTGTGCAATCGCGGTACAAGGGGCAGGTCGTCGTGGTGATTCGGGATCATGGCATCGGTATACCAGCGGAGCACTTGTCGCAGCTAGGTGATCCATTCTTCACGAGCAAGGAATGCGGAACAGGTCTTGGACTGATGGTGAGTCAACGAATTATTCACAATCACCGGGGGTTGATAGACATTGCAAGTGAGCAGAACTGTGGAACAGAAGTAACCATCTCGCTACCCGCCATTGGGATGGAGGACGCAGGTGGCGGAGATGATGCTGCGTCACAGCCAGCACTAACCGCAATCTCCTCATAAGGATTATAATAGTAAGGGGTGCCTTGATCAGTGACATTTACGTCTAGATCAGGGCACCCCTATTTGCAGCCTGCGTTATCCTATCTTCCACCGATCAGTTTTGATCGGTAAGTTCATTTGCGTTTGCAGCAGCATTATTTTTGTCTGTATACTTGCGAAGAATAGATACCTCTACACGGCGATTCTTCGCTTGACCTTCGGCACTATCATTGTCGGCTACAGGGTGGTATTCACCCATCCCAACTGCCTGGAATTGCTTTGGATCGATTCCAGAACGCTCAAGAACAACCTTCATGAAGCTGAGTGCCCGTGCCGAGCTCAAGTCCCAGTTGGAATCGAACCGGCTGTTGCGGATAGGGCGATTGTCTGTATGCCCACTAATGACGACGGAGAAGCCTTGATACTGCTTCATCATGTCGCCGACAGTAGCCGCCAGCTGTTTGGAATCTGGTTTTAAGTCCGCTTTACCGGAATCGAAGAGTGCGCTGTCTTTGATCGTAATCTTCAATTCAGAGTGATTGAGCTTCGTGTTCAACTGATCCGTTAAGCCATTGTTGGCGATATACTGGTTCATCTTGTTCTGAAGCTGTTCAAGCTGCTGCTGCTCCTGCTTGGCATGCAGCATATACTCATCTCGTTCACGATTGCGAGATTTCGTGTAATTATTAGGCGTCGCATCGACCATGCTGGATTTTGATCCATCTGATCGAATGACTGCTGACTCATTTAAGATTCCAGCCCCCCCACCGCCAGAGTTCAGCGCTGCGCTGAAGGCTTGGCTCATTTGCTCAAACTTCTTCGCGTCAACGGCTTGCATGGCGTACAACACAATGAAAAGGGCGAGCAGCAGTGTCAATATATCGGCATAAGGAATGAGCCATGTCTCATCGGTATGCTCTTCCTTCGGCGGGGTACGCAGTTTCTTACTCAACGCTTGCCCCCTCCTTAGTACTCATAAGAGAACGCTCTTGTGGAGTCAAGAAGACAGAGAGCTTCTGATTAATTGCAATCGTGGATACACCCGATTGAATGGACAAGAGCCCTTCAACCATCATGAGACGGATTTCAATTTCGCTGTGCGACAAGCGCTTCAGCTTATTGGCAATTGGATGCCACAGCACATAACCAGAGAAAATACCCATCAGAGTAGCAACGAAGGCCGCAGCAATCGCTTTTGCCAGATGTTCCATCTCAGACATTTGCGATAAGGCAGCAATCAGACCGATAACGGCACCTAATACCCCCAGCGTTGGAGCATACATGCCGGCTTGGGAGAAAATAAGAGCGCCAGAATGATGTCTTTCCTCAGTTGCGTGAATGTCTTCCATGAGCACGTCACGAACGAAGTCCTGATCATTACCATCAATAATCATCCGCATTCCGTTGCGGAGGAATTCGTCTTCAATTTCGTCAATGCGCGTTTCCAAGGCAAGCAAGCCTTCGCGACGTGTAATCGACGCCCACTCCATGAAGAGCGAGATCAATTCGACACGGTCAACTAAATCTTGCTTCTTGAAGAGAAGGCCGATTAGCTTCGGAAATTTCTTCAGTTCCTTCATCGGAAAGGCAATGAACAGGGAGCCCGCAGTACCAACGAAAATAATCATAATGGCTGCTGGGTTGGCGAGATTAGAGATAGGCGCGCCCTTAAAGTACATCCCTAGCGTGACGGCAGCAAGGCCGAGCACGAGACCAATGATCGTAGATTTTTCCATAATTCCATACACACCTCATCCATGAGTATAATGGTGCTTCCTGCGTGCGTATTCGACAGCGTGAGCCGAAATACGTGAAAAAAAGATGCAATATTCTTTTTATCGGCAAAAGAGGTCATTTTATTTAATGAACGATATATCTCTAGTCCAAAAGGTGGAGGGAAAAATAGGATTGACAGGAAAGAGGCGTGCAGAATAGAATGTCTTCTAAATACTTAGTAAATTAATCGGATTATATGGTTATTTGGAGTGAGAGGAGGTAATCTACCATCGCGGGCGCCCGGTATCGTGGGGAAAAAGATGGCGTGTGGTTCATGATACAGCCTGTTCATTCAAACATCATTGAAGTGATATTCGTCGAGAAGGAATTGCTGCTTGCTGAATTTCATTATGAAAGGGGGACTTACGATGTCTAAAACCCAATTATATGCATTGGATAACTTGGCTATCGGGACTGAGGCGAAGTCATCTGAGTATCATGCCAATGGGCATCCTCGTTTACAAGCAATCAAATTTTTTATTTCATGGATCTGCCTGATGGCGATACTGGCAGGATGCACTTCGGGTGGAACTGGGACAGTAGGCGGCAATGGAGCAGAAGCCAATGGTTCTGCCAGCGATAAGGGGAAATCTCATCAAGTGATTCGCATCGGCTATCAGAAGGGCAACACGCTGAACGTACTCAAGGTGAACGGCAATCTGGAAAAGCGGCTGAAGGCAGATGGCTATGATGTCGAGTGGAAGGTATTTGCTGGAGGGAACTTCTTGCTTGAGGCATTGAGCAGCGGCAGCATTGACTTCGGGCATGCAGCGGATGGCTCTGGTGTCTTCGCTCAAGCGGGCAATAAACCATTTGTGTATGTAGGCAATGATCTTCCGAATCCTGAAGGGATAGGCATTGTGGTGCATCCGGAGTCAGGAATCAAGTCGATTGCCGACTTGAAGGGGAAGAAGCTCGCAGTGGCCAAGGGAGGCAATCATCACTACTTGGCAGTGCTGGCGATAGAGAGGGCGGGGCTGAAATTGGAGGATGTCCAATTCGTATACGTCAAGGATGCCTCTGAAGGGCGAGCTGTATTTGAGACGAAGCAGGTGGATGCACTTGGCTCCTGGGATCCCTTTTTTGCAGCAATACAGACGGATCTGAAGCCGCTCACGCTCACGGATGGCCAAGGTTACTCTCCGAATCGTACTTTCTATTATGCCAATGAACACTTTGCCAAGGAGAAGCCTGAAATAATCCGTACCATTCTTGAGGAGATCCAAGTGTCTGATGAATGGGCGAACTCACACAAGGACGAAGTGATTAAGCTATTGTCGGAAACACAGGGAATTGAAAAAGAGGCTATCGAACTCGTCGTTAAGCGCCGTACGTACGGAGTGGAACTGTTCAATTCTGCTATTATCGACGCACAGCAGCAGCTGGCGGATACGTATTATCGGATTGGATTGATGCCGAGTCCGATCAAGGTGGCGGAACGGATGCCACTGGATGCACCGTGGGCTGTGAAAGGCCCTGTTGCCAGCAAGTGATGAGGAGGAAATTACAATGCGCACGACAGATGCGGCTTCACCCATCAATCCGGCCAATCGAGATGTAGAACCTTTAGGGACGAATATTGTTGGCACCGATGCTGCTCGGTCAGTGGGGTCAACAAGACGTGGACAGTCTTCACGTACCGTTCGATCAATATCCCCTGATGTGCGGGGCACAGCGGATACGAAGCGGGTGAGCCACTTGGATGGAGCGGATCAGCGGCGTGGAGGGAGATGGGGGAGTAAGCTCGCCTCTGCCATTGTGCCATGGCTGCTGCCCCTATTATGCCTAGCGCTCTGGCAATGGGCAGCCTCGTCAGCGATCGTGTCGGCGCAGCTGCTGCCTACACCCATGAAGGTGCTGAATACCTTATGGGAGCTGACCTCAAATGGAACACTTGCCTATCATATTGGTGTTAGTTTACAGCGGGCACTTATAGGCTTCCTTATTGGGGGAGGGATTGGTTTTCTATTTGGCGTACTTAGCGGCAGGTATTTGGCTTTCTATCGATTATTCGATACATCGATACAGATGCTGCGCAATATTCCTCATTTGGCACTTGTCCCACTCGTTATCATTTGGCTCGGTATTGATGAAGGGGCTAAGATCTTTCTCGTCTCTCTAGGCGTCATGTTCCCGATTTATGTGAATACGTACCATGGCATTCGCAGTGTTGATCCAGGCGTTGTGGAAATGGCGAAAGTGTATGGGCTGCGATCTGGCTCATTATTTCGGCATATTATACTGCCCGGTGCACTGCCATCCATATTTGTCGGCTTGCGGTATGCGCTTGGCGTAATGTGGTTGACGTTAATTGTCGCAGAGACGATCGCTACGGATGCTGGTATAGGTTATCTGGCGCTCAACGCACGAGAGTTCATGCAGACAGACATCATTATTCTGAGCATCATGCTGTATGCGGCATTCGGTAAAGCAGCCGATGTGATTGCGAAGCTGTTGGAGCGCAAGTCGCTTCGTTGGAATGCAGAGCAACGAACGTGAGGTTGAACGAAGCAGCCCCGCTTGCAGTAGGTATCGGAAGTAAGGGTGATGAGATTCATTAGGTGTGGAGCATGCTTGAATGTGGAGGGAAGGAGGCGTTTAAGAAATGGGAGGATATCAAGCTATGCGCCCGTTAGCGCAAACAGGATGGCCGCTCCAAGCGAATGAGACCGCACCTGATCAAGCTGTTGCAGTAGGGGCAGAGATTAGGATTAGTGGGGTCAGTAAATTTTTTGGAGAACATCAGGTTCTTGATCATATCGATGTAACAATTACGGAGGGGCAGTTCGTTGCAGTTGTTGGTCGCAGTGGCTGTGGAAAGAGTACGCTGCTTCGTCTCCTGGCAGGGCTGGAGACAGTGACGGAGGGCGAACTACTGATTGATGGTGAGCCAATCCATGGCATTCAGGGCAGCACTACGGTGATGTTCCAAGAGAGCAGGCTCATTCCGTGGAAGACGGTGATCGATAATGTTGGAATTGGCTTGCAGGGGGATTGGAAAGGAAGAGCGGAGCAAGCGCTGCAGCAGGTCGGACTCGATAGTCGCCAGAACGATTGGCCTAGCACTCTCTCTGGCGGGCAGAAGCAGCGTGTAGCGCTGGCAAGAGCGCTGGTACGGAAGCCAAGGCTGCTGCTGCTCGATGAACCGCTCAGTGCACTTGATGCGTTGACGAAGCTGGAGATGCAGCAGCTGATTGCCTCCCTCTGGGGAACCCAGCGGTTCACAACTCTGCTTGTTACGCATGATGTGAATGAGGCTGTACGGCTTGCAGATCGTATCGTGCTTATTGATCAGGGGCGGATTGCGCTGGATGTTGCCAATCCATGCGCAAGACCGCGACAGGTAACCGATCAGGAGTTTGGAGCATTGGAGCGGCGAGTATTGGAACGGATTTTTGCTGGCAATTGTTTATGAGGGAGTTAGAGATAAGGTGACGGAGGGGGAACAAGTGTGGCACAAGGTGCAGGACATACGCTAAGAGAACGGGGAGATGAACAAAATGGCGTGGAAACGGAGCAACAACATCTCCAGAAGCAGACGGTGGCTCCGGATTGCAAAGTAAAGCGTGGTTTGCTGCAGGTGGAACAAATTGTGAAGCATATGCATGAGGATGCAGCAGAGCTGGATGCGAAGCACGGGCTGCCTGCGCATCATGTAGCGAAGCTGAAGGAAATCGGCTATCCAGCTTGGAATGTGCCGGAAG
Organism: Paenibacillus sp. MER 180; assembly: GCF_023713665.1. Taxonomy (NCBI): domain Bacteria; kingdom Bacillati; phylum Bacillota; class Bacilli; order Caryophanales; family Paenibacillaceae; genus Paenibacillus; species Paenibacillus sp. MER 180. The sequence continues at coordinate 19,645 of NZ_JAMAVT010000023.1, forward strand.
AGTATGGCGGTCAGGCCATGCCGCTTACCGCATGGCTGAAGGCTCAGGAGCTGCTTGCTCAGGCAAATCCTTCTGTAGCGCTTGGCATGGGATGGCATATGAGTATTGTACATGAGTTGGCAGAGCGCCGAACTTGGCCGGAGGCAACCTTTGCAGACGTATGCCGCCGCATTGCTCTTGAGGGAGGGCTGTTGAATCGCGCCGTCATGGAGGTGGGGGGAGGCAGTCCTTCCCGTGGGGGCAAGACGCGCACAACAGTCAAGCCAATCCCTGGTGGTGGTTATGTGGTGGACGGACGCAAGACGTTCACAACTTTCGCGCCGCTGCTGGAATGGTTTATTGTGACGGCAACACTTGAGGACAGTGAGGAAGTCATTGAACTGCTTATCCCGCACGACAGTCCGGGTGTGTCCATTGAATGGACATGGAATATGGCGGGTATGCGGGGAACAGCAAGCCATGATCTTGTGCTGGAACAGGTGAGAGTATCAAAGGATGCGTTCCTATATAAGCATAATCAGCGTGATCGTTCGCTGCCGAACCCTTATTTGCTTCATATCCCAGCTTGCTACCTGGGCATTGCAACAGCTGCCCGTGACGAGGCGATTGCCTTCGCTACCTCGTATACGCCTCCGTCGTTGTCGGAGCCTATTGTGAGTACGCCGAACGTGGAAAGGCATTTAGGAGAGATAGAGCTTGAATGGATTGCAGCCAGAAGATTGCTATATAGCGTTGCGAAGTCATGGGAGTCGGGCGGAACTGAGAGAGCGGAATTGCGAGCTGCCGACCTTGCGGCTGCCAAGGTATTCGTCGTGCAGGCTGCACAATCGATTGTCGATAAGGCGATGCGAATCGTCGGTGCACATAGCCTCCGATTGGATCATCCGCTGCAGCGGATGTACCGCGATGTACGATTCGGACTCCATAATCCCCCGATGGAGGATGTCGCATTGACCCAGCTTGCGCGTGCATCGGTTCAACAATGGCAAGCGAGAAATCAGTCTTAGCTGAACCGCTGGATGGATCACGATATGAACGTGAACGGTGATGACTTTTTGAGCAAGGAGAGGTGATTGCCATTGAGATATGCATCAGTATCGGCAGGAGCAGATCGAATAGGTCTGCTCCTTGTTCTGTTGCTGATTGGGGGGAGGAGGAATGTGTTCTTGCAGCAGAATTGCCGAGACAAGCGTACTTGGATACGCCATGTATTACTTAATTAGGCCAGCAGTTGAAGCTTCCGCATACCGCTCTGACAGCGGAAGAACTGATTGAAGCAGTAGCCAGTTCGTGGGGGAATAATTAAGTTTCAACGATATTCTTCCTTTCCAAGTCTGGATCTTAATGAAATAACAAGAGCGCGCTTATTCTGCAAAGATGGGTGCGCTTGGTACAATCGCTATTCGAGTGAATAGACGTTCTATGCTACAATACGGAATACATAGTTGATTCGAGAGGGGCAGCGTAGATGGGCGTTTCATTCGGGAGACCATATGATGATATTTTAAAAGAATTGACGAACGCAATAGGACTGATTCCGGACGGGTATACGTTTTTCGAAATGACCGAAGAAGACTGGGCTGAGCTTGGACAAGCAGAACGCCAAGAAGTGTTGGAAGCGCTCGCAGATGATGTGTTCTATGGGCTGGGAGAGGATCGGCTGTTGTTCATCGGAAGCGGCAGCGTACAGTATGATCCCCAGTTCCACAACATCGAGATTGTGGTGGAGAGCGATACGGTGGCCACGATTTCTCTAATCTAAAATTTCGCAAAAAAACGAAGAGCTGCCCGTACCGGGCAGCTCTTATTGTTCATAGGTAAAGGATTGCTCATGGAACAGCCAAGCATCATATAGGTAGACTACTCTGCTGGATTCGCTTCGGGCTGATACACCATGCAGTGGAATTCCCCCATTCCTTCTGGCGTAGGCCGTTCATACGTATCTGTAATGAGGAATCCAGCTGTTTGATAGGCGCGAATTGCGCGATGGTTCCAGGTAAGCACCTCGAGGTCGATTTCATCCTCGGGGTGACGGCGTGCGGCATCACTCACGATGGCTTGTACGAACGCAGCCCCCTTTCCATGACCAAGCAGATCAGGGCGCATGCCTAATCCGATGCGTGTTACTCCGACCAGCGGAAAATACTGTGCGAAGCCGATAAGTTCCTCGTTCCGGTTCTTGACGGATACATATTGCTTGCGGCGAATGTCGGAATCACCCATCTCAATCCCCAGCGCCTTCATCTGTTCCCACGGAAGGAATCCATACAGCTGATACGGCGGTTCGTATTTCCAGGTGCAGATATCCTGCGCCTCTTCCTCGGTCATGGGGTGGACGTGAAATAATGGTTCTGGCTGTGCAGGATGGTGATGGCCGGACATCGAATGATTATGATTAGGTGATGATGATGGATCATGAGGCGAACTCATTGGTCTGTTCTCCTCCTTCGCGGCGATACAAGACGTTATCGCGTGGATTTCCTCCCATTGTGACATGGGAAGGAGAGTTTGGCAAACGGGTGTCTTACGATTTGAACGACAATGGCTGGATTACATAAGCAAAGTACAAATGGATTCGGGAGGTATAGGGACATGCAGGAGTATACGGTAATTGTATCTGTGGAAGAAGCAGCGAAGCTGATTGAAGAAGGGCAAGCGGCAGTAGCGGACTGCCGGTTTTGGCTAACAGAGCCGGAGCGTGGACAGGCAGCGTATGAGGAAGGACATCTTCCGGGGGCCGTTTATTTTGATTTGGATCGGGATCTGTCATCACCACGTGGGGTACATGGCGGACGTCACCCATTGCCAGAGATTAGCGAATTGCCACAGAAGCTTGGTGCAAGCGGCATTGACCGTACTACGACGATAATTGCTTATGATGATCAAGGTGGAGCCATGGCTAGCCGCCTGTGGTGGCTGCTGCAATATATCGGTCATGAAGGCTATGTTTATGTAATGGACGGCGGATACAGTGCATGGGTGGAAGCGGGACACTCTGTGTCGGCAGAAGTCCCTGAAATTGCAACACGCAGCTATGAACCACAGGTTCGTCCGGAGCTTGTTCTACATGTTGATGATATTCGGGAGCGACTCGGAAGACCGGGTGTCGTCATGGTTGACTCTCGTGAGGCTGACCGCTATGCGGGACGCATTGAACCTATTGATGCGAAGGCGGGGCATATCCCAGGCGCGGTGAACCACTTCTGGCGCAATCACCTCGATGAAGTAGGACAGTGGCTGCCTGTGCAAGCACAGCGCGAGCAGTGGGAGCCGATCGTGCAGGGTGCGGAGGAAGTCATCGTCTATTGCGGATCTGGCGTAACGGCATGCCCGAACCTCTTGTCCTTGTGGCAATCGGGAATTAAGGGTGCGAAGCTGTATGCAGGAAGCTGGAGCGATTGGAGTTCTTACGCGGACAATCCGATTGCAACGGTGGAGGAGTAAGAGCTGGGGGCCGCGTCGGACGTAGGTTTTGGGGCTGCGACAGGTTTTAGGCAAGAAACCGTTGTAGCCCTATTTTGATTTTCCGAGGTACTGCTTGCAAACAGAACCCATCGAAAGCCGTTCCAGAAACCCCGGAGCCAGTCACAGCAGAGCAGTCGGGTCTGGTGGTTGTCGAAGGATTGCCCCAAGGTCCATTTAAAAAAAATGGGTGTTGTTTTATTCTGAAATTGACTGATCCAATCAATCAAAGAAATATATTAAAGTCATTCAAAAGGGGGGGCTGGATCTTAAGGGTTCAATTACTCGTTCGACAGTTATTTCGCATGACGGAACAAAGCTTGGTTACCAGAGCATTGGCCGTGGCCCAGGACTTATTGTAGTTCCCGGAGCGCTTACGACTTCGGAAGAATTCAAAACATTCGCACGTCATTGTTCAGATTCTTTAACGGTCCATATCCTGGACCGCCGGGGGCGCGGGGGGAGCGGGCCAAACATTCTTATCGCGAGTACCCAAATGGTTTGCTAAACGTAATTTACGCATAGGAATACGCGGGGAGCATTGGAATCGAATTTTGCACCTTTTACCTGAAAATCTGAATGAGCATAGGGAAGTGCAACGTCTGGCGTCCACTTACCGTAAATACGCGGCAGTTCATGCGGACGTACTCTTAATGTCTGGCTATAAGAGCTCGGAGTCCGTGCATCAAATGATCCGTGAATGGAATCAGACGATAATGGGGTCACAAATGTTGGCGATTCCAAGATTGTACCATCTATCTCCAGAGAACGGTTATTCGGCCATTCAAGTGGCACAGCCAGTTAGGAGTTCTTCTTAAGCAAAACTGAAAAAGGGAGTGAAGATGATTGTCACCTTTAAGTGGAGAGCAGTTGCATTAAATACGCGATGAGCGCAGAGGACAAATTATTCAAGCAGCCGTTAACGTATTTTCCAGGCGGGGGATTATCGGAACGAAGATGAGTATGATCGCTGCTGAAGCCGGGGTCAGTCACGGTCTGGTTTACCACTATTTTAAAACGAAAGATGAACTGTAAGGTTATCGGATTCCTAACGCTGATTTTGTCTTGCGGACAATTATCAATTATAGCTCATGATAAGTTTTGATTTTTGCAAACAAGCCGTCAACAAGCTGCAAACAACAGCGTTGTATCCAACCCGGCCCCGCCCTCCACGGTTTTATTGCTTCACAAGTCCTCTCAAGCGTTACCAAGGCTAAGGAGGCGCAGTAACTGATTCATACTTCATCTCATTCGTGGAAATAAAGTAAAGAAAAATCCTCTTTACAAGCGGAGGAGGTCTTTCAGCTTTGTTAAACCAGAGTAGTTCTATTTCTCACCACCTCGGTATGTTCACCATAGAGACTATTTTAGGATATCTATTGGATTATCTGGGGCAAATAAATTCAGCTTGTTTCGACATTCGTCCATTTCGAATAGCACCTTCTGCCGCATATTGAAGAACGCCCAGATCGGACCTCTGTCAGTCTTGTTCTGTTTTCCGTTTACAAATGTTCTGTACAACTACAAGATTGCATCTTAGCAGCTCTACGAGGGAGATGCACAAATATGCTGATAACGGATGAATCTACCGCTAGTCGTATTGTAGAAAATAAACATTTAGGGGAGTACCAGCGACATTAAGTGGGGTGAGTACTATGGTTATCTTTAGAACTGCTACAGTAAAAGATTTGAATAAAATAGTTCAAATGCTTGCCGACGATGAATTGGGCAGAATAAGAGAACGATACGAGATTCCCCTTCCTGAGAGCTATTTAAAAGCGTTTGAAGCAATTGATTCAGACCCAAACAATGAACTGATTGTTTCGTGCCTCGGTGAAGAAATTATTGGTGTTCTACAAATTACCTTTACTCCTCATATTACACATCAAGGTAGTTGGAGAGCTACGATTGAAGGGGTTCGGACGGCATCTTCAGAAAGAGGGAAAGGTATTGGGAGCAAGTTAATTCTATGGGCAATTGAACGCGCTAAAGAGCGAGGATGCCATATTATTCAGCTAACAACTGACAAAAAGCGAGAAGATGCATTTCGCTTTTATGAGCGGATAGGATTTGAAGCGACTCATGAAGGGTTAAAAATGAAGCTTTAAATCAATTACACGAGACAATCATTCAATACCCAAATGAGGAAGGCGTTATGGTACATTGGTGGCTACTGAAATAATTTTACGATGAGGCACCCGAGCGTCGTGTGTATTCATTAAATAAAAGCGAAAAGGCCGAAACCCCACACAAAGGGAATTCGGCCTTATGGACAGTCTATTCCGTATCCTGCCACACATTGAACTTGTTTCCGTCCGGATCTTTGAATTTGAATTGCAAACCACAGCTTCCTTGGTCGCTTAGCGGTTCGACGTAGACTCCGCTTTCGCGAAGTCGTTTATGGACCTCTACGATATTCACAACCTCGAATGTCAGAGAGAACATTTCATATTGGTCGCCTTCCCATTGATCCGTCATGAAGTTTGCTGTTCTCTTCTCTTTCGTTTCCAGCAGGAACAACCATTGCCCATTACCAAGCACAAGGATGGCTCCTTCGGCAGGCCCACGGGGACTTACTGTCAGTCCTAATGTCTCTTTATACCACTTGGAGGCAAGTTCCACGTTAGATACAGGTAAGTAGTTGTGAGAGACTCTCTTTAACATCGGTGTCTGTGTTGCCTGTTGCTCCTCTGTATTGATTAACTCTTTTTCGGCCATAAAAGCTCCACCTCTCCTCCTAATTCGCATTTCTATATATAGACGATCTGACTTCGTCAAAGCCGTCGTACTTAAACATTGTTTTTTCGTCTATTTTCAACCGCATGATACGAGTTACCGTCAGGGTCATAAAAAATGAAGTGTTTGCCGATAAAATGGTTCGTATTGATCGACTCCAACTTGACTTCGTCATGTTGCAGCTTATGCCATAGTTCCTCTATATCGGACACCTCGAAGGCCAATAAAGGTAAATCACTTGATAGATGGGTATGGCATTCCAGTAAATATAATTCATGTCCAGACTCTACTAATAGATTGCCGTGTCTGCTGATTCCCAGTTGAAAATGACGTACGAACCAGTCTAATACTCGCTCTCGATGAAGGACGGGAATGTAGAAATGACCTGCGCTTCTTAATACTCGTTCCGAGACTTTCTGTTCGAATTTCCGATCTAGACGCTGCATGCGGAAATAAGGCTCGAAATCGCCAGTGAGCTGACGCTTTAGCGTTGCTCTGGCCCGCCGAATACGGCTTTCCACGGCGGACAAGGAAATATTCAGGAACTGACCGATTTCCTTCATTGGCCAATCGCTTAAATAGTGCAGCATAATGGCCATTTTACTTGTCTGCTCTAAACTTTGCAGGGCATTCCAAATCGTTTCTTGCATTATATGCTGATCTAACCATGTATCGACATTATTAACAGAGGGGGAAATCGCATCGTCGTAAGGTAAAGTTAGTTTTTTCTTTTTTACGAAATCGAGACTTGTTCGATAAACGATGGCATATAACCAACTGCCCAATTTCGAAGGATCATCTAGGGTGTGTAGCCCACGATAGCATTTCACAAAAGCTTCCTGCGTTGCATCCTGTGCTTCATGAAAGTCCCCGATAATGCTGAAGGCAACGGATAACATAGCGTTGGAATATTGAAGCACGATATGGCGAAAAGCATCGAAATCACCATCTCTAGCCTCAGTTATGAATCGATGAATATCGACCCTCTGCTTATCTTCATCCATACGAATCCCCCTTAAATTGAGACATACACATCCCCGTAGAACGTTTTTACCAAATATACCATGGAAATATTGTGGGAAAGTTATCAATCTGTTAGGGAAATTAGAGAGCTGGAGCGATCGAAGTACTCGAAGTACTTGGACTGGTAGTCATAGAAGAGCCCGCGGTTAACGAGGGTTCTTTTTTGTTGGGCGTATAACGCGAGACTTTTCAAAGAAACTTAAAATAAATAAAGTAAACACCTTGTAAAAATTGGGAAGATAGTTTAATGTTTTATTGACCAAATAATAAATTAATAGTCATTAAAAAGGAGGGGGATTATGCCTAAGATTGTCACCGAGCATGAAAAACAAATGGTTAGGGAAGCGATGTATACAAAAGGGATCGAGCTGATTCGCAAAAAGGGGATAAAGCGAGTGACGGTGGAGGACATCACCACAGCGGCCAACATCGGTAAAGGATCCTTTTATTCCTACTACCATTCCAAAGAAGAACTCCTTTATACGATTATCAAACAGAACGAGAGTCGAATGTTTGAGAGAGTAGAATCCATTCTATCTGAAAAAGTAAATGTGAAAGAGAAGATTGTAAAGGCATTGAAGGAGATCTATCTGGCTGGAGACAGTATTGTCCTTTACGTGTCTCCATCAGATTTCGAGTATCTGCTTCGCAAGCTTCCGGAAGGGGTGTCCGACTGGGAGGCCTTGAAATCAAACGACTATTTTAGCAGGACACTATCGCTTTGCGGCATTGATGAATCAGAATGCGAGATGGATGTGCTAGCTTATTTAATGAATGCACTCCATTATATCGGTTCGGCAGATATAACTTTTGGTGAGCGGGGGAAAGAGAAGGCCCTGGATATACTCGTCCATTCTATTGCCGACTATATGGCAGGGGGAGTCCGGCGTTGAGAGAATTCCTAATAGACTGTAGACCGTCATAGGGGATTGGTTGCAAAGGTTTGCTTGAGCAGAGGCGAGGTTATATCGATTATTGGAGGCAGCTATGATCATATTATGGATCGTTATTTTAGGTGGACTGCTTATTATGTTAGGAATGGCTTGCTTGGTTTTGTTTGTCCAGTATCAGAAAAAGAAGAAGGCCAATCAAATTCGGATTGCTCCCACGAGCAATGGCATTGATTGTAGGGAGTTCGTAACGATCGGCGGCATTTCACAATATTTGCACCATCGAGGCCAGGACATTGACAATCCTGTACTTCTATTTTTGCATGGCGGCCCGGGGGAGACGATATTGCCATTCGCCCAAGAGTTTCAGATCCCATGGGAGAAGCACGTTACAGTTGTGCATTGGGATCAGAGAAACTGTGGCAAAACCTATTTCAACAATGATCCGAAACAAGTCACGCCGACAACCACGGTTGATCGTATCGTTCAGGACACTTATGAGGTTGTACAGTATTTAAAAAATAAGTACAGCAAAGAGAAGATTATCATTTTGGGACATTCATGGGGATCGGTACTAGGTAGCCTGTTCACTAAAAAATACCCTGAGCTTGTACAGGCTTATATCGGTGTCGGGCAGATTGTTAATATGATTGATAATGAACGTGTCGGTTACGAAAAAGTACTAGAGTCGGCAAAAGAAGCGGGCAACGAAAACGATGTTCGAGCTCTACTTCGTTTGAAGCCCTACCCTCCAAATACATTTGATGGTGAAATAATTAGGAAGCTTAAAAAGGTTCGTAAATTTCAAAGTAAATATAAGTTAGCGGCTGGCCCAACAATTGAGTTGATTGGCAATGCTTTAAGCTCTCCATTTTATACATTCAAGGATATGCGCTATTTCTTTATCTCTGGGGCATTTGGAGATGGACAACGTCATATTTGGAAGTATTTAATGGAGTCGTTCGATTTGGCGTCGATGGGTGCTGCATTCCAAGTCCCTGTTTTTTATATACATGGCGAGCGGGACTGGCAAACACCTTATCCGCTGGCACGGGAATTCTATTCGACCATTAAAGCACCGCTCAAGCAATTTTACTCCATTCCGGATGCGGGGCATATTGCCATGCTTGAACGAAAGGAGATATTCAACGAGGCGTTATTTGATATTTTGGAGCGAGCGAATAGTATGATGACGACGGAGTAAGTCAAAATTACATATCGGGAGAGATGGGTGTAACCGGCATACGAAGCAGCGGTGAAGTATATAGCTCCACCGCTAAACGTATTGCTGCCGCGCTGCCGAGGCAGCTCGCTATGATAGACATGACAAATCTCGCCTCATGTGTAAGGCCGTCTCGCACCTTATTCAGGTGTAGGGGAATCGGCCAGAGCGTTATATTGGATAGACGCTCTGGTCAATAGGGCTGTCGGAACGATTAGGCGTTGTTGGATACCTCAGCGCCGGCAATCTCTTCTTGATTTTCTTCTTTTCTTCTCCAGCCCATAATGGCCGGCCCTAGCAGTATAATCCCGAACTTAGCTACCTGGAAGACTACTCCGGCTGGAGACGACTCATCCTCATCACCGACGGTCTTTCCGGTCTTGGTTGTGATCTCGCCACTCGTCAGGTTGATGGTATACCCGACGATGCCTTTGTATCCAGTCGTTTCCATCAAGTGTTTATCAAGGAATTCATTGACCGCACTCTTAATCTCCGCATCGCTACCAGTGAGGATGCCTGCTTTTGTCAGATCGGTCTGGAGATCTTTTTTCAATAGCTCCATGCCAGTGAACAGATTAGCAGCAATGGCTGCAATGCCGAGCAGGACACCGAGCAAGACAGCGGTGCTTTTCTTTTTGGACACCCATATCATAAGCAGATACAGCAATCCAGCTAGAATTAACGGGTATACCGGGACAAGATCTGACCATTGGTTAGTTACCCAGGCATAAGCGCCTCCAGCCACAATACTTGCGACCAGGGCGACGATTACTTTGACAGCGTTCACTTCTCATGACCCCATTTCATATCTTTTCTTTTTTAAAGCCATTCTGCTACCCTAGTCCCGCATACAAAGGTATGCCATCTTTCGATTTCCCCGATTATTGTTCAGAAGAGATGGAGCTGCCATGGAGGATGAATTGTCCATTATCTACATCGTCTATCGGCAGTTATAACCAAATATATTACAGTCGGCGATTGAAATGAAGCCATTTATTACCATAATTTCCATACAGGACAATTTTCAAAGAAGTTTAGATAAATTCTTTTCAACATCAGGTTCATAAATAGGTATTAATTCCATTATTGGATTGGAAATTGGGTGACCTTTAAGTTGCGGTTGGGCTTGCAAAGCTGATTTGAGGTACGTGAATCTGGCGTCTGGTCATATTCCTACTAAATGATGGATGTATTGCAGTATGAATAAGAATAGGAAGGAAGGCAGCGAAAAGAGCCATGTTCATATCTCTTACATAACATGTAGTTGTCGAGACTACACACGAGTAAGGTGGATGTGAAATGGCTCAACACCAGATTTGCTACTGCTTCGTATAGTATGTTTTTAACCTAAGGGGCCAACGGGTTCCCTGTTGTCACTCAACATATAAGTTCATGCGTCAGTTGATGCTACAGGTACAAAGGGGAATCATAATATCTCTAATTGTTGCGTGATATCTTCACAGATGCGATGAGTCAGCAGTGACTTCGCTCCACTGGATAGAAACTCGTCTCCGCTTTTCACACAGCTGATGAAATGGTCGATCATATCAACAAACCCGCGGCGATAGAGAACAGGAGTCCAATCCCCGAATGAGGACTGCTGTTCGGTGTTGTTTATATACGTTGTCGTATGAACGCAATTATGGACGACGATCTTCTGCTGACATCCCATGACTTCCAGTCGTTCTTCCGTTACCCCCGTTTGTCGGTGCATCATTGCGAGCCCGGTCGTCTTCTTGCCCACCAAGTTAAGGACTAAGTAACGCAATAAGCCATCCTCGACCTTGCCGTTGACCGTAATCGTCTCTGGTTCGCCTACATAGTACAGCAGCGTGTCTACCACGTGGATGAAATCATCAAAAACCGTCTGCCGGATTGGCGACAAGGGGCCGATCCGATTCTTTTGCATGAAGGCAGTTTCGATTGCCGGAATGGTTTCTTTTGCGCTTTTGTACATCGGCATGAACCGACGGTTAAATCCGACCATGAGCTGCACGTTATGCTGTTGAGCCAGAGAAACGATTTCCTCCGATTCATGCAGCGTATAGGCGATGGGCTTGTCTACGAATACATGAATTCCCGCAGTGATAAGCTGACGCAACATATCTACATGTGATTCCGTTGAAGTATGTACGAAAGCGGCATCGATGTTAGATGAGATCAATTCCTGCACGGTAGAGAATTGGTTGCGAATACGATATTGCCGACCAACTTCATCGACCACTTCTAGATTGCGGCTGGCAATGGACAGTTCAATATCCGATCGGGTTCCTAGTACAGGCAAGTATGCTTTGCGTGCGATATCACCGATACCGATCATGCCGATTTTCATATTGGTTCCCCCTTCATAACTATAGATTCCGTTTATTCCATATGAATGAGTACAGTATAGCCTGAGACGCAGGTTTTAGGCTATATGTTTTAGACTAAGCGCCCAGGAGGCTGCTCTATTCTATTCACGAGAAGCTCTAGCTCATCCATCAAATCCGGAATCCACGCATCTGAACCTGGGATTGTATCGGTTCCGCCATACACAAGCCATTTCAGCGTTTTTACAAGCCAGCATACCCCGCCGACGTTCACCTGCCATTCAAGCTGATCCATCGAACAATTCTGCTCCATTGCGCTATGGAAGGCGGACAACATCTCTTCCCTAGGGACATGACTATATTCTCGAGCTTCATCAATGAGACAATGCAAGTCGCCTAAATGGGGACTTAGATACGAAATCGACCAGTCAATCGGCATAATCTGTGTCCCCTGAATGAGCAAGTTCTTTGCATGATAATCATGGTGTACGAGTGTAAGGGGCTGAGTGCGATACAGTCTCTCCAGCTGTTGCGGCAATATGTCCTGCAGTTTGCCGAGGGCAGGATGGCTAGCTAGACGAGGCGAGTGAAGGAGATCCTTCGCAAGCGACAGGAAATCGGCAGCTGTCTCGGTGCATTGATGAATGAGACTGCTCGGAATATTCTGCTTGATATGCATTGCAGCTGTATCCCGAATTCTGGCTAACGCTCTTGCAGCTTCCAGAAAGAGCGCTGAGCTGGGACGCTGCTCCAAATTGTACTGCCCAGCATCCTCCATAATCATGACCGCACTGCGTTCCGATTCATAATATTCAAAAATGCGAGGGGCTGATATGTGCAAAGGTTTCACGAGGCGACGGTAATTGGCGGCTTCTTGAGCCATTTCTTTGCCGCCCCATTTCAATATGCGAGTTTCACCTGTACGTAAAGTGATGCGATACACTTCGGATAGCGCCCACTTTCGTAAAAGTGCCCACTCGGTTACTTCAGCTAGCAAAGGGATTCTGTTGGTATAGGCAGATAGACGTTCTGGAATCATGTGCATCCTCCTGCATGATTGGGTTCATCTTACAGAGGAGAATTTTACACGAAAACCCAAAAAAATATAGACTTATAATGACCGGTTTGCTATGATGTTGAATAGGGTCTCGATACTTTTCGAGATCCATTTTTTGTTAATTGTGAATCGGGAGATGAAGAGATGCAGGGCTATAATGTCATCATGGTTTACAATAAAGAACTCGACAAATTATTGATGTGCAAACGATTAAAAGAACCGTACAAAGGACTAAGTAATCTAGTCGGCGGTAAAATAGAGGCTGGCGAAGCAGGAATCGAAAGTGCTTATCGAGAGCTGGCGGAAGAGACGAGCATTTCCAAAGGGGATATCACGCTGCACCACCTGATGGACTTCACGTACCACTATCAAAAATGTTATGTGGAAGTCTATGTGGGCAAGTTGAAGCATGACGTCTCGATTCATGGCGATGAGAATGAATTGTACTGGTCGGAGCTGACCCACGATTTCTTCGATATGACCTTGTATGCAGGAGAAGGCAATATCGGTCATATGATCGAGCAGGTGAATATGTACAAGGATACAATTTTAGGTGATTGAAAAGGAAAAGACGAAGGCAGGCGCTACATGGCGTGTTCCTTCGTCTTTTTCTATACTAGAAACCAAGTTTGTATCTGCTCCTATTCACAAAAGCTGTGTTGTGGCTTACATCTTGACATCGAACACATGGGATTGGAGAATCTCTAATGCCCGCTGTATGTCCTTCAAGTCTTCTTCTGAGGAATTCTTAATTCGCTCGAAGAAACGCTCGCTAATCCGCCCAAAGGCCTCATCCATCATGGCTTGTCCAGCTTCCGAAAGTTGGATCAGCTGCTTGCGTCGATCATCCGTGGACTCTAGCTTTTCACATAGGTTCTTTTCCGTTAATTTCTTCAGTTCTCGGCTCGTATTTGGCATAGACATGTGCATGCAATCGCTTATTTGGCTTAAGGTAACAGGTTGGCTGACCGCGATATATTCCAAAATACGATATTGAACGGGTGTAATATCCTCTGGCTTAATGTCCCTCGTTAATTCATGCGTCACTTCGTGCACGGAGGTTGTAAAGCTCACGAATTGATGAAACAGAGCTTTCTTGTCCACAAAATCACCTCTTACCTGAACACGATAACAAATCAATTATCAATAAACAATTATCATTTGACAACTATATGGGCAGGTTGGTATCATTTAGTTATCAAATGATAACTAACTGGTGGTGGGAAGATGAAGGTGTTAATCGTATATACGCATCCGAATCATAGTAGTTTGAGTTACGCCTTTTTACAACAAGTCATACAAGGATGTACAGAGAATAAGAACGTGGAAGAAATTCAGGTTCTTGATTTATATGAAGAGGACTTTGATCCAGTACTTGTGTTCCACAAGACGAAGCGGAGGAGAGATATGCACCTCGATCCGACCCTGGAGAAGTATCGTGAGCAGATACGCTGGGCGGATAAGTTGGTGTTTGTGTATCCGATCTGGTGGCTGCGTCCGCCTGCGATGCTGCTCGGCTACATTGATCAGTTATTTGCTTCTGACTTCGCCTATCGAGACAACGGGGGCTTACTGCCTGAAGGGCTGCTGAAAGGGAAATCGGTTGTTTGTATATCTACAATGAAGGGTCCTACCCTGTATCCGTTTTTCTTTTATCGCAATGTACATAAAGTGTTGATGAAAAGGGCTTTGTTTCAGTATGTAGGTATCAAAAAAGTGAAGTTCTTTGAATTCGGGAATATGGAAATTCCGAAGGGCAAACATGACAGAAAATTAAATAATATTCACCATTATTTCAAATTTATGTATCATTAAGAATCCGAGCAGAGTTCATTTTGTTAAGGATGACGAATAAATTAATAAGTTTTGAATGTCTCCTTACAGACGGATCTAATGTTGAAATTAACCGCTGTAAGCTATAAATGGGGAGGTTCAATTCTTATGAGATCGTTTGAACTGTTGTCAGTCGTTATTAATATGTTGTTGCTTGGTTGGCTGCTATTTGCAAGGAACAAGACAAAGCAAATGCTGTTCATTAGTTTCATCATATCTGCCATATTCGTGCTGCTGCATGGACTCGTTGAGGGACTGCGTTGGCAGATGGTTCCGGCCTATGTGATAACGTTTCTGCCGATCTGTATCCTTGCAGCACGATATCTCTTCAGATCGAAGGAAGTTAAGGGGGATAAATCCAAGGTTCAGCAAATTCTTCTAACTATGCTGGCAGTGCTATATTCCCTCATCACTGTGTTTCTGCCTCTCTTGTTCCCGGTGTTCACATTCGAAGAACCTACAGGTCCGTATAAGATTGGGACAGTAACGTATGATTGGAAGGATGAGCGGCGTGAAGAAACACTTACCCCAGCAAAGGGCGACAAGCGCGAACTGATGGTGCAAATTTGGTATCCAGCTAGTTCGAGTGCACAGGGGAAAACCGCACCCTATGTACCTAATCCAGATGTGTTCGTAAATGCGTACAGCCAAACTTTCGATATGCCTAAAATGTTTTTTACAAGCATGAAATTCGTCAGGACACATGCGATCGAAAATACCGAGATATCTGGTAAAGAAGCTGCTTATCCAGTACTTCTGTTTTCTCACGGAATGGGTGGGCACAAGAGCCATAACACCTTCCAGATCGAACAATTGGTCAGTTATGGGTATATCGTTGTGGGTATTGATCACACATATAATAGCATTGCATCGGTGTTCGATGATGGCCGCGTTGCGAATTTTATTCCCCAGGATCCGTCAGTTGAACACTTGGATGAACTGAACAAGGTATGGGTGGAGGACGCCAAATTTGTACTCAATCAAGTGGAGAAGCTGGCGCAGGGCGATCCAGACCATCGCTTTACAGGAAGAATGGATATGAAGAAAGTCGGTATGTTCGGTCATTCCTACGGCGGAGCAACCAGTGTTCAAATGCTGATGTCAGACGCAAGAATTAAGGCAGCTATTAATTTGGACGGCGGCTTATTTGGTCAGCTCCGGATTCCGGAAGGCGGGGTGAAGAAGCCGTTGTTGATGATGAGTGCGGATAGAACGCTTGCCGGTGCAAACCAGCTAGCAGCTGCACAAGGTACAGCGAGAAAAGCTTTATACAAGTACTTTGGTGACATATTTGAACGATACAAGCATGTTGCAGCAGGCGGGAACTACTGGATGAAAATTAAAAATATGGATCACCTAGCCTTCTGCGACTTCTATCTGTTATCGCCTCTACTCGAAAAGGCTGAAGGGGTAAATTTACGCCCTGCACATCGCCTCATTAACGAATATTCACTTGATTTTTTCAACCACTACTTAAAAGGAAAGCCATTCGAGAAGATGGAACAAAACCTTGGGGACAATCGGGAATTTACACTGGAGAGAGGCTAAGACAGACCGAAGCAGCACGTACAAAAACAAGATGATGAGGAGGCAGTTCCCGTAATGGGCGCTCCCTTAGATAAGCGATGCTGTTCACATCCCACTGTAAGGATGAGATATCAAAGATATTACATTTCATTAATTTACCAAATACGCAAGGGCATGATATAATCCATGACTAAGAAAGGAATGAGAACGATGTAGTTGTCGAGAGGGATACGGTCGATCCGCGCTCAAGATCTCCGCCCTCGTATGAGGGAGTAAGTGAACACCACATATTGAGGGGGAGCGAATATGGTATTTCATATTTGGGAAGGAAAAAAAGTAAGATTGCGCGCCATAGTCTCAAGCGATTGGGAGAAATTCCACAACAATGACTATGATACGGAAACTGCACGATTATGCGATGAGGTTCATTTTCCAAGATCCGAAGAGGGTGCGCGGATATGGACGGAACAGCGGGCGGCTGCAGTGCCGGAAGGCGATCAGTTTCGGTTTGCCATTGAGACGATTGCGGGTGAAATGGTAGGCGGAATGAACACGCATGGCGTAGATAAGCGGAATGGCACGTTCAAGTACGGCGTATCGATCTTCCGGGAGCATTGGCGCAAAGGTTATGCATCGGATGCGGTTCAGGTTTTGCTGCGTTACTATTTCGAAGAGCTGCGTTATCACAAGGTGATTGCGCATGTATATGCGCACAACGAGGCATCAATTGCGCTGCACGAGCGCCTAGGGTTCCAGCAGGAAGGAAGACTGAGAGATATGGTCTTTACGAAGGGGAAGTATCACGATGAACTCATTTATGGCTTAGTGCGCAGTGAATACGATGCGATGCAGGGATGAACCTGGTCACCGAATAGGTACGATTAAAGATAAATGAGGAAAGCCATAGAGTGGTTGCCTGTGGGAAGGCAGCGCTCTATGGCTTTTTGATGTTGTGTATTTATTTTTAAATAAACAAATTAATGCCTGATTGATCAGCCTTGCCTAAATAGTAGCCTACGCCGCCGATGGTAACGCCGTCGATGAGCTCCTCATGGGCGATGCCCATGACATCCATCGACATCTGGCAAGCGACGATTTCGACACCCTGCTGGATCGCAGATTCAATCAACTCTTCTAGCGAAGATACATTGTTATTGTTCATCACCGAGCGAATCATTTTTGGCCCGATGCCCATCATGTTCATCTTCGACAAGCCCAGCTTCTTGCTTCCTCGTGGCATCATCGCACCGAACATTTTGCCGATGAAGCTCTTGTTAACGGGAACCTTGTTCGGCTTGCGCAAAATATTCAGACCCCAGAAGGTGAAGAACAGAGTCACTTTCTTTCCCGAAGCAGCAGCTCCGTTCGCAATAATGAAGGAAGCAATTGCTTTATCGAGATCGCCGCTGAACACGACCATGGTACTGCGATCCGAGGATACACTGCGATTGTCTGCCTGTTGCAAATCCTCCGAGGAGGTAGGCGGCAGCTTGCGTATATGGGCTTCAATCGTCCCATCCGTGTGTTTCTGAACATGCAGCAGCTCCTGCTTGCTCATGCCCGCCCAAGCTTGAATATCCTCATAGAAGCCGGGATCGGATGCATTTACTTTCAGCACTTGACCTTCCTGCATCACATCCATCTGCTGCTTGACTTGCATGAGCGGCCCCGGGCAGCATAATCCACATGCGTCCAAGGTACGATCGAAGGAATACTGCGCATCTTTCGGTTCGTTGCTCTCTTTTACTGGATTGCCAGTCGTGTCTTGGTCTGGCCTGGCAGGCGGCATAACCTGTCCAGGGGTATATTGTGCATGCTGGTATGTCTTATATCCACCCGTTAAGTTTTTCACCTTGAAGCCATGCTGACTTAGAATGCGTGACGCCGTATAACCGCGCAAACCAACTTGGCAGTAGACCCATATTTCTTTCTCCCGATCGAGCTCATTCAGACGGCTTCTTAGTTCATCTACAGGAATAGACAGGGAGTTAGGAATATGACCGTTCTGATGCTCCATATCCGTACGCACGTCAATAAGCATCGTAGCTTGTGGGTCGCGCTGTTCCAGATCGGCAGGCGTAAACGCGTTCACAGCTCCTGTCCATATATTCTCGGCAGTATACCCGGCCATGTTCACGGGATCTTTAGCGGAAGAATACGGTGGTGCATAGGACAATTCAAGCTCCGTAAGATCGGTGACGGTGCCGCCTAAGCGTATAACCGTAGCAATGACGTCCATCCGTTTGTCAACGCCGTCATAGCCGACAATCTGGCTGCCTAGTACGTTGCCTTCCTCATTAAAGATCAGCTTTATTGTCATTGGCTTGGCACCTGGATAGTACCCGGCATGGGAATTTGGATGCACATAGGTAACTTTGTATGGCAACCCTAATCGTTGCAATGTTTTTTCGTTATTCCCTGTTGCAGCACCCGTTAATCCGAACACCTTCAGGATAGATGTGCCTTGCGAGCCTTTATAGGCAGTGCCAATTCCGCTCACATTGTCTGCTGCGATGCGCCCTTGCTTGTTGGCTGGCCCTGCGAGCGGGATCACTGTCTTCGTCCCATTGACGAAATCGACAACCTCAACCGCGTCTCCTACGGCATAAATGTCCTTTACATTGGTCTGCAAAAAATCATTCACGATGATATGACCTCGTGGTCCCAGTTCAATGCCGCTGTCCCGAATAAAGCCCGTGTCAGGCACTACCCCGATTGCAAGAATGACCATGTCGCTTGTGAGCACTTTGCCGCTGGCCAGCTGCGTTTCAATCCCGCCGTTCGTATCACGGAATGATTGAACGCGGTCATTCACAATAAGTGATGTACCGTGCTGCTCCATCTCCTTAGACAGAATACCGGACATTTCTGTGTCAAATGGAGCAAGAATCGCTGGTCCAGCCTCCACCAACGTGACATCCAGCCCAATTTCGCGCAAATTCTCGGCCATCTCCACCCCGATGAATCCACCGCCAATGACGACAGCAGAACGTGCGCCTTCTTCTGTGACGCGCGTCTTCACGCGATCCGTATCCGGAATGTTGCGAAGCGTATAAATTCGCTCGCTCTCAATACCCGGAAGCGGCGGACGTACCGGCTTCGCACCAGGGGACAGAATTAGGGAATCATACGTTTCTTCGTACTCCCCTTTCTCTTTGCTGCGTACCCGTACCTTTTTTGCTTGCGTATCAATGCCGATGACTTCGCTGTGCACGCGCACATCGATATTGAACCGGCGGTGCATTGCTTCTGGTGTTTGTACGAACAGCTTGTTGCGGTCTTGAATCGTATCTCCGATATAGTAGGGAAGCCCGCAGTTGGCGAATGATACATAAGCATCCCTCTCGAACATGACGATGTGGGCATCCTCATCCAGTCTGCGCAGACGTGCTGCGGCAGAAGCCCCTCCAGCTACTCCTCCAACGATCAGTACCTTTTTGCTCATGATGTCTCCTCCCCGAAAAAAGCTTCAACGAGCTGTTTTACCTTCTCGTTCTCTACCCGATAGTTCACTTCTAGGCCGTTGCGATGTGTGGTTACAATGCCCATGCTGCGCAGCTTCTGCAGGTGTTGGGATACCGTCGATTGCGGCAAGCCTAGGCAGTCCTGCATGAAGGATACATTGCAGCTTCCCTTATCCAGCAGCCCCTTCACGATACAGAGGCGAACAGGATGTGCCAGAGCCTTTAACAGCTCGGCAGTATCATTAAAACGTTCATAGTCGTTATTCATATCATGTCTCCTTTGATTTGTAGGAAAGTGAACAGATGGAATGGTTCATGTTGTGCATGAATTCATGCACTTAATAAATCCTCATGCACTTAATAAATCGTTATATCGTTATATTACGATATTAATATATAAGGGAAATAAAATCAACACAAGAGGTTGAAACTAATAAATGGAAAGGGAGGTGCCGGATTCAGCGTTATATTGTGCAGAAGGTGACAGCCTTACCCGAACAGGTATGCTAGAATGGACATAAATACTAAAATAATGTGGTGATAACGATGCAACTAAACGATATTGAACATAACATACGAGTGATTCGTGAGCGTATCGAGCAGGCGTGCAAGCGCAGTGGGCGCAATCCCGAGGAAGTGAAGCTGATGCTCGTTACGAAGACAGTTCCGGTTGAACGAATTCAGATGGCATTGGATGCAGGGGAGAACTTAATTGGGGAAAATAAAGTGCAGGAAGGGCTGCAGAAGCGGGAGCCGCTTACCTCGGCTAATCCGTCGCTAGACTTCCACTTTATCGGCCATTTGCAAACAAACAAGGTCAAGGATGTGCTCAAATTCGCAACATGCGTTCAATCCGTTGACCGCATGAAGCTGGCTACGGCACTCCATGAGCGGCTGCAAAAGGAAGGCCGCACGATAGATATCCTTATCCAAGTGAATACGTCGTATGAGGATAGCAAGTTCGGTGCTGCCCCAGAGGATGCACTCGCATTAATTCAAGAGGTAGCCAAGTTGGACACGCTCCGCATTAAGGGGCTCATGACAATTGGGCTGTTCACTGACGATCAAGACAAGGTGCGCAAATGCTTCAAGCTGCTGCAAAATATCCGTCGTGAAGCAGAGGAGCTTGCATTGCCGAATGTCAGCATGGAAGTTATGTCGATGGGGATGTCCGGAGACTTCGAGACGGCAATCGAGGAAGGTTCAACGCTGGTACGTGTGGGCTCTGCAATTTTCGGCAAACGTATTTATCCAGACAGTCATTATTGGAATGAAAACTCGAAATCCGAATAAATGGATGAAATAAGGATGGAAGGAGAGAGCAGTGGGGCTCTCTCCTTTTTTATTTTGAAATTTCAACGGGTAATGTAACTTCGAGCTCGGGGATATATTTGATGAGTGGTTGGCCGTCTGCTCCAAGCTTGAATTGGGGTTTATCATGGTGGTTGATAAGACTTATATAAGGTTTGATCGTAATAGACGTAGGAATAGGGTCGTACGGCTGATAAAGCAAATTGAACAGGATCGTTTTCCCGTTATCCTCATGCAGTCCTGAACCGTTTAGCAATTTGACTGTGCGCCCCTTATCATCGTAGATTTCGAATCCAAACGGTAGATCGTTGGCCGTAAGCGGATCGTCTTTCGATATTTCCAGCCTTGCAGCAAGACTCGTCGTAACCGGCGTCAATTCTACTTTATTGTACTTAATGGTGAATGGACTGCTAGATTTCGAAATGTTTGGCTTCATGACGACTGAATCATTTGTTTGCATGGAAACGGGAATCGTCATTTGATAGGGCTCCTGTATGTCTGACACGGTAAGCTTTACCGTTAAATCGAACTTGTCGGGCAAGGATATTCCTTCTTGATTTCGCATATCAGAGAACATAAGGATTGCCGAATTTTCATTTTCCCCTGGGACAGTAATGATGCCAACCGAGTGCTGGTTGTATGCATAGTCGGCAATACTTTTTCCATCAATAAGGAGTTGAATATCACTCAAAGATTCCATCAAGGTATTGCGGCTACTGCTCTCCTGCAACCCTGATAGGCTCGATCGTTCAATACCAACTGCCACTCGTACTCCGTCATAGGCTGCTACCGGAATCGAAAGTGTCAAACCATGATGGGTTAGGCTCTGCTCAGATGAGGTGACAAGTCCTTTTTCGTCGGCCGCCTGCAGACCTAAATCTCCCGCAAAACGAAAAAGACTGCTCACGCCCGGCACATGTCTCATTGACTCGGCTACCGTGGGAGA
Source organism: Paenibacillus sp. MER 180 (assembly GCF_023713665.1). NCBI lineage: Bacteria > Bacillati > Bacillota > Bacilli > Caryophanales > Paenibacillaceae > Paenibacillus > Paenibacillus sp. MER 180. The sequence goes on from NZ_JAMAVT010000023.1 coordinate 41,425, forward strand.
CAGAAAGGAGCCCCCTATTAATAAGACGAATGCTGCGGCTGCTGCAGCAATCGATGTGACAATGGAACGAACTGCTGTACTACGACGTGTTGTACGTGAGGCATCAACAAATAGAGACCCAGTGTCCAATCGGCTCATAATTTGCCCCGTAAAATCAGGATTTGTCGGCGTCTGGCGAATCCATGCCTCTAATTGTTCACTATCTACACCGTTACGATGGCTTGATGACATGCTTATGAAGACCTCCTTCCTCTGTGAATGGATTGGCTTGATAGCGAAGCAGCTTTTTCCGCAAACGTTCATATTTTTTGCGAATTGTCGATGGCTTTAAATCCATAATCTCGCTAATTTCATCGAAGCTATATTCTTCCACGGCCCTTAACAACAAAATATGCCGCTCTTCTGCAGAAAGCTTGTCCAGCAATTGATAAACCAGATCTCCATACGGAAGTTCTTGATCATTGATTTGATCTCGTTTCAGCAGGGACAGTATTTTTCGGAGCCTGCTTCTACGGTTCAAAATATCCAAGCAATGATTGTAGGCGATCTTATATATCCAGGCTGAAAAAGATACCTGAGGCTCGAAAAGGTGTATACGTTGAAAGCCTTTAATAAATATGTCCTGAACAGCGTCCTCGGCTTCTTCCTTGCTGCCCAACAAATAGTAGCAATATAAATAAATTTGTTTCTGAAATCGATGGATGATAAAGGTGTACGCTTCTTTATCTCCGCACTTGACTTGAGCAATGGCATGTTCTAAAGTCCCAACAGTTTGATATTCTGAGCTGGATGGCATAGCCGTATGGATCCTCCTTTCATACAGCCCGGCTTAATAACACCTTTTTATTGTATAACTTCACTTTCGGGTGATAAGAGCACTTTTTCAGTACATTATTTTTCGGCTTTTTTGCTTTTTGCTTTCTGCAGTGCTTCTTGTCCCTTCACTTCCAACACGGCTATCGCTTCCTCGACGGTCTGCTTATCATCAATAATCGCTTGCAGTTCCTCTGATAAGACAGGTTGGAATAATTGATTGAACTCTTTAGAAGCGGCTGTACTGCCTAGAGATTCCTCAAAAGAAGGCGTTGTTTTGGGCGTAAGCAGATAGAAAGGTTCTGTGCTTTTGCCTTCAATATCTTTGAGCACACCAGGGCGTGCAGGCAATTTTCCATTTGCCGTCCGTGAAGCGGCCGAAGCCATGTCCGCGCTATTTACGAACTTGACGAACTCCCAGGCCGCCTGCTTATTTGGTGAGTCTTCGGATACCGCATAAATTTCCGAGACATGTACATTTGCCGATTCATCTGGGGAGGAAGGGTCAACAGGCATTGTGACGATATCCCATTCGAACGATTTCGATGCACTGTCGAAGAGAGCTCGTGCTTTCAATTCTTTTGTAAGCCAAGGCCCATTGATTGTCATCGTAGCCTGACCTCTATAAAAGGCTTCGGCCTTCTCCTCGCTATTTTGATTTGAAGCCTGCAGGTAGATAAATTTATCGCGTACGGCATTTGTTACGAGTTTGATTGCTTCTTTCCAACCGTCTGAGTTGATAAGCAGTCTGTCTGCCTTTGCATCGAGTAATCGTAACCCGGAGGAAGACGCGATCTCCTGTAACATCTGCTCCACACCGTAGTCCTGATATAATCCAACTATTTTCTTTTCGCCAGTGCCCGTGTTGGTGAATCTTCTCGACAGTTCAAACAATTGCTTCCAGGTCATCTTGTTCGTCGGCATATCAATATGATGCTGCTTGAACAAATCGCGGTTGAAATATAGGACATCCGCATAAAAAGACGGAGCTAATCCGTATAACTTGCCATCTCCTTTCCCTCTAATCATTTCGATAAGTCCGGGAGAAATTGCGTCGATATCGAATTTGTCCTTCGCAATCATAGTTTCGATGTCGTACAGCCGTCCCTGCCGCGCATAATCTTCGAACAAATTCTCGTTTAGCAGCAGCACATCAGGTTTGTATGTCTCAATTAATTTTTTCAATTCTGCATGATCGTCCCAAGCGCCATTTTGCTCGCGATTTGCGAGCACGTTATTCATGCTAATGACATCGAATTCGATTTTTGGGTTCTTCATCTTGAAGAGATTCCCGTAATCGTTATAGAACGACGGTTCATCATGGTACATGACTTTGATTTTTCCACTTTCCAAGTTCTCATTTTGTTGTTGTTCCCCGTAACAACCGCTAAGCAAAGGAATGATCAGTATCAGTGCAATTCCTAGCTTCCACATCTTTTTCATGCTATCTCTCCTTTTCTGCCTATACAACGGACAGACATGCCGTTTTGTGACGGGGCTGCAAAAATTATGGCACAGGATAAATGGTTGCTTTAAAAAGTGGCCTTGAAGAAAATGAGGCTCGCAGCAATTCGAATACTGCCACCTCATTTCTGACATTTGTCATATGTAGTTGGTGACATCGTACACTAACTGGCTCAAGCGTGCCTGCCGTACAATACAAACATAAGCGATACGGCAACGGACAACCGAGATTGAGCAGCGCAGCATCGTTCAGCTTATCTCGAAAGATTGAACTAATTAGCCGAAAGCTGTACATAACACAATGATCGCATCACAGAACCACATACGATTCCTAATTTAATGACGAAGGATGATTATAGATGACATACGCAATCGAATGTACGAACCTAGTCAAGCAATTCGGCAACTTCCACGCCGTGAACCATATCGATCTTCGCTTCGAGCGCGGACAGATCAGCGCGCTGCTCGGCCCGAACGGTGCGGGTAAGACAACGACGATTTCCATGATCCTTGGGTTGCAAAAGCCGACATCAGGCGAGATTAAGGTGCTTGGCCAGCCCGCAGGCACAAGGGAACTGCGGCACAGAGTAGGGGCGCTCATGCAGGATGTGAAAGCTCCTGATGGCTTGAATGTTGCAGAGGTATTGAATCTGTTCCGCAGCTACTATCGCAACCCACTCCCACTGTCCAGACTGCTTGACCTATCAGGTCTGCACGGAGAAGCGAAGCGGCGCGCAACATCGTTATCCGGTGGACAACGGCGCAGATTGGCCTTCGCGCAGAGCTTAGCTGGCAATCCAGAGCTTGTCCTGCTTGATGAGCCGACGGTCGGCATGGATGTGGAAGCGCGTGGTCGCTTCTGGGATACGGTTCGCGCTCTGTCGAACGATGGACGGACGGTTGTGCTTACGACACATGACTTGGAGGAAGCAGATGCAGTGGCGGATTATATCGCGATCATTGCGGCAGGTACGGTAGCGGCCAGTGGAACCTCACAGGAGCTCAAGTCACAAACGGCGCTGCGGACGGTGTCCTTCCGTCTTCAAGTCGAACAGCAGGACGAAGCGCTGATGCAGCTTCCGGGAGTCGTAAAGGTCGAACGTGCATCAGGTCGGATTCGTCTTCACGTCCGCAGTACAGACGAAGTGTTGTCCGTACTCTTGCAATCTGGTTGGGGAGTCAGCGATATTGATATCCAATCCGCTAGGCTTGAGGATGCTTTCCGATCAATAACAAAATCTCATGAAGCTGCACGTACTCAAGCAAGCGTATAGTTGAGGACTGAAAATAAAAGATAGAGGCAGAGAGTGCCTTAAATCATCATATATAGGGGGAATTGATCGATGTTACAAGCACAAATCAAAGCAGAAAGTTTACGAATTATGCGCAGTCCATTCTTCTTGTTGTTCTCACTTGTCATGCCAATCGCTTTCTATTTCTTATTCGCTAGTTTAAATGGCGCATCGAAGTCTATTGAATCGACCACCTATGGCGCCTTCTCACTTATGTCGATGACAGCATTCAGCTTGATCGGCACAGCAATGAGTCAGTTCGGTATTCGCCTTGCTTACGAGCGTCGTGATGGATGGACACGTCTGCTTCGCCTGACACCACTATCTCCGTCGGTATGGATTGGCGCTAAGATCGTATCGCATATGTTGGTTCATTTGCTTGTCATTCTCATCATTTTCCCTGCAGCCTACTTTGCCTATCACATTGAGCTGACGGCTGTACAATGGGTGACATGCGGATTGTGGCTGTGGCTTGGAAGCATTCCATTCCTGGCGATCGGCTCTATTTTAGGAACGATGAAGAGTGCGGATGCCTCCATTGCGGTCGCGAACATTTTGCTCATGGGATTTGCCATCATGGGAGGCTTGTGGATGCCGCTGAAGACATTGCCAAGCTGGATGCAAGTTATTGGAGAATGGCTGCCATCCTACCGCTATGCACATGGTGCATGGAATATGCTCGCTGGGGGAAGTCCTGCCCTGCTGGATTGGGTAATTCTTCTGGGCTGTGGCATGATCTTCATGGTAATATCGAGTTATATCTTTAACAGACGGGAAGCGATGTAAGTGAACGTAGTCAAGAAGAGATTATTTCCCGAAAAAGAGGGAGCGGAGCCTTACATCTCCCTCGTCAACTTATGCGTGCCTATCTTTTTCCTGCTGCGTGAGACTCCGACCAAGTTATTGGTGGGGTTCACGCTGCTTCTGTTTCTAGTGATCGCATTTTGGATGCAGTATCGGCACGAGAAGCAGGCATTGCTGTGGTTGGCTGCTCAGGCTGTAATTATTCTCGTATTCATCCTTTTCTATCACCCTATGTATGCTTATATGGTGTTCATGATCGCCCAGATGATAAGCAGGCAGAAGACCTCAATTATTTTAGGAACAGCTGCCGTCATGGCGGTAGGTATCTTAATCGGATTGTCTCAACGCTTGGATACGGTAGCCGTATGGTCTTCCCTACATACCCTGCTGCTTCCTCCATTATTCGGTGTGCTCGTCATGCCATTTATCATGCGTGCCGCTGGGCAATACAAGCAGATGGCGGAACGATTGCAGGCAGCGACCTCACAGCTCGAGCGGATGGCCCAGCAGGAAGAGCGCCAGCGAATTGCACGCGAATTGCATGATACACTTGGACACACGTTGTCCTTGATCACGCTTAAGAGTGAAGTGACAGAGAAGCTTATTACACGGAATCCAGAGCGGGCCATCGCTGAAGCAAGGGAGATTCAAGAAACATCGCGTGCGGCGTTGAAGCAGATGCGCCAACTCGTAACTGAAATGAAGATCGTCAAGCTTGCAGAGGAATATGAGCATGGAAGGCAGCTATGCGCTGCCGCAGGAATTGAGCTGGAATTTCAGGAACGCAGCGAGGGAATTAGCCCTTCAGCAGCAGCCCCAAGCATTGTGGACCGATTGCCATTATCAGCATTGCAGGAGACGATTCTCGCCATGTGCTTCCGGGAGACCTTAACGAATGTCGTCAGGCACAGCCGGGCGAAGCATTGCTCGGTTCGGGTTGAGGTGGAAGAGGCAAGGGTTCGATTGGAGATTGCAGATGATGGCATCGGAATTGATGAGCACCAGCTTAAGCAATCAAGTGGGACAGGCATGGCCGGACTGAAACAGCGGCTTCAGCTTGTGGACGGGACGCTTGCTATAGAGTCTGGTGCCCACAAGGGAACGGCATTATCGTTAGTCATTCCGCGTGTAATCCGCGATGGGAAGGGGAAAGGTACATCATGATTCGAGTGATATTAGGAGAGGACCAACAGATGCTGCGAAGTGCACTCGCCACCTTGTTGTCGCTTGAGGATGATATCGAAGTGATTGGACAGGCCGAGAATGGCAGTGTAGCGCTGTCGCTTATAGAGGAACTTCAGCCGGATATCGCGGTATTGGATATTGAGATGCCGCTTATGACGGGGCTGGATGTCGCGGATGCAGTCAAGAAGAAGGGGCTGGACTGTCGGATTATTATGCTGACGACCTTTGCTCGCTCAGGCTATCTCCAGCGTGCAATGGCATCCAGTGTAGGCGGTTATTTACTCAAGGACAGCCCAAGCGACGAATTGTCGGATGCCATTCGCCAGGTATATGCAGGCAAGCGGGTGATGAGTCCCGAATTAACGTTGGCTGCGTGGGAAGACCCTTGTCCGTTATCCCCGAGGGAGAAGGAAGTGCTGTTGCATGCTGAGAACGGACTGTCCATGCAGGATATTAGCGCCAAATTGTTCTTATCCTATGGAACGGTGCGCAACTATATGTCGGATGCGATTAGCAAAGTAGGAGCGGGTACGCGCATTGAGGCGATTCGAACTGCCAGGGAGAAGGGCTGGCTGGATTAAGAACTGCTGCTGGAATATATGCAGAAGATACTTGATAGAGAATTGTCGGCTCAATTAGCATCCAGAAAATAAATGGGTAAGTGCTTCATTCTCTCTAAGTGAATATTTAGCTTATTTTCAGTTTCATTTCAGGAATTACGAACATACTATAGCCATCCCTTACATAAGGAGGTGGAACCTATGAAACGCAATTCAACCGTAGCAGCGTGGACGTGCCTAATGCTTCTCTTGATGGCTTCACCTGCAGCAGCGCAAAGCAGAACTGCGCTAGATGCTGCTGCAGATAAGAGCAGGGAGCAAGCTGCTGTACGAGTGGTCACTTCATCTCAGGCTGTAGTACAGCCGAATCAGCAGAGCACGGAGACAGATAAGCAATTAGAACAAGTACAGGCACAAATGAAGGAGCTTCGTGCAGAAATGAAACAGCTGCGCGAGAAGAAGCTTCAATTGCTCGCTAAGAAACATGGAATTTCGACAGAAGGCAAGAGCAACAAGCAAATTCACCAGGAATTACGCGAGAAATTAGGCATAAAAGGACGACTGTTCCACGAGAAACATCATAATAATGGGAAGCATGTCGAGGATCGTCAGACTCAGCTTCAGCACGAGGAAGAAAAGCATCGAGCGGAGGCGGATGGGCTCACACCAGAAGAGATTAAGGCGAAATTCCAAGAATCGAATGGGTCAGTCAAGTAAATCAGAAGCGTCTATGCGAAAATAGTGAATATCCAGACAAGATATCGGGACATGCGCACAAGCGCATGTCCTTGTGTCGTTAATGGCGATGAGAATGGTTGAAACCGAAAAAGAAATATTTCGTAAAGATAGATAAAAGCACGAATCGTTGACATGCAGAGATGCATAGGATAAAGAAGTTGGATTTGCGCGGATAATGAGGGTAACATGAAACAACCCGACGAAAAGGCGCGTAGCGCTTCTCATCGGGTTATGTAGTCGTTCATATCATTATTAAGAGTGCAGTAAACAATCAAACTATTGATATTATTGATTTTCAGTAGCGATAGAAGAAAAATCATTCTCGTTCATTACACGACGAGCACCTACATAGCGCTTCTCGTAGTAGTCCATGCTAAGGCTGTCGATGCGTGTACCCTTGCTTGTCGAAGCGTGTGCGAATTTGTTGTCGCCTACGTAAATGCCGACATGCGATACACCGTTGCCGCCGCTTGTGTCAAAGAAGACCAGGTCTCCTGGACGAAGCTCGTCTTTGCTAACTTTCTCACCAGAGTCAAATTGCGACGAAGATGTGCGAGGAAGATCAATTTCGAACTTGTTGAACACGTACTTCGTAAATCCGGAGCAGTCAAAGCCTTTCGTTGTTGTACCACCATACTTGTACGAAATGCCAAGCAAACCTTCAATCGTGTTGTCCATTTTGGATGCTGCGAATGTGCTGCCTGCACTGAACGAAGTAAACAGAACGCTCAGTCCGAGCACCGCTGTAACTAGCTTCTTCTTCAAAGGGAAAGCTCCTTCCGTGCCTGCGAGGTTAGCTGGAGGGTTCGGTTGAAGGACCCCTATGATCCCTGTGTTACAAGATCAATTCACCCGTAAAAACTGGTTCCCCCGCTTTCCGGTCCGCCCGGAAACTCGGCATTCTGGTTTTGGGATTATGTATTGCTGCGTGCGATAGTAACAATTTTGCAAGAGTTAGTGCCGCTTTCATGACAAAGTTGTAATAAATCTAGATTTATTGTAACAGACGGAAATTCCTTTGACAAATATTTTTTGTCCTTGACACGAAAAAAACTTGTCAGATCAGCGTTTTTTTCGCCGATAGACAAGTTTTTTAATTCATTTTGTTAGGTTACGCTGCTTCAATATCATCGTAACCCTTTGTAACTTTGTAACTTTGTAACTTTTTAACTCTGTAACTAAATTGCGTTCGATCAGAACCCCCATTATTTCATCTGTTGCTCTGCTTCCTGCCAGACAGCGTGGCGTGCAGACAATCCCCACATTTTAAGTATAGTCATAATGGCAGGCAATGCCTGTTGAATAATGAGTGCGGTAATTCCGGTGAACACGGCCGCCGCCGTTGTGGACAATATGCCTACGCCAATAGTGATACCAATAAAGAGAAGTGACAATCCTAGAATGGGAAGCAAGCGACGAGTTCCGGCTGTCACAGATCGAATTAACGGTGTTTCTGAGGCAGCGCCGAAGTTAAGGAATAAGAACAATTGATGAACAAGCCAGCCGCCAATGAACCAAGCGATTACAAACGGTGCCACTGCCACGAGTAAGGAAGACAGAGAAGCCGATGTGGACAGGGCATGGGCCGCATAAGGAACGAACCATATAGCGGGTGCGATAATGAGCAGTGTCTCGAGTAGATAGAGGACAAGCATTGGCTTCCAAGCGAGCTTGATCCCTTGGAAGAAGGCAAGCCCCTGCTGCTTGGGCCGTGACATAGCATGGAATACACCCGCGTGAATGAAGGGGGTAAGCAGCATATGGACGGCAACGAATCCGAGGATAGCCCATAAGTAAGGGAAATAGTCATTCGTCTTCATTAGATAGAACTGGCTTTCGGTCAGAAAGAGCTGCCTGCTCATCTCGGTAGGTGCTGGATCTGGGTAACGGCGCAGGATAGGTGTTACCACTCCATCGACGAAGCGATAGAGGAAGAACCCCCATAACAGTTGGTACAAGAATAGAATGACCCATATATAGATGTGCTCTTTGCACCAATTCCAGCCTGAACGCACATAAGCCTTCACACTATCACCACCCCAAAATGTTCGTAACAGCTTCGATTACCTTGATGACGGATAAATTAACTCGTGTACGGACAGGTTCATCGACATGAGCACGCATATAATTATTGATGTGCTTGTTCTCAACGACAATCGAATATAGAGGATCAACCATGACCCAGCTGAGCGGCGCTTTATGGGTGACGGTATATTGGATGCGGTCTCCCTCTCCATTCCATCCCTTGCGAGTCGTCGTGCCATCCGAGAATCCGAATACGATCGGAATGGATGGATAATTGGCACCGAGCTTGCGGATATAGACAGTCGCTTCATATTGGGTAGACCCATTCGATTCAATCGTACGTGAATCAATGTTCTCCACGGCGAAGTCTGCCATCATGCCGTTGTACACATATTGTTGGAAGAAATCATTCCACTTGCGGTTAGTTACCTGCTCAACAACTCGCTGAAAGTCTGATGTAGTTGGGTACTTGAAACGGTACTTCTGCGTATAAGTTCTCATAATGCGGCTCATCATTTTTTCCCCGACCTGCTTCTCGATTGCAAGCAGCACCAGCTTGGCACGCATGTACACATTTTCCGCATAATGATTTTGATTTTTGTAGCGCCATGCATTCAGCTTCAGTGGAGCTGGATCTGTGATGTAGCTGGCTTGTATTGCGTTATTTGGAAGTACTCCGAATTCTTGCTCCATCAGCTTGTCTTCTGCATAGGAAGTGAACCCTTCATCGAGCCATGCTTCCTCGAATTCGTTTGAGGCGAGAAGTCCATAAAAGTATTGATGTCCAATCTCATGAACGACGGTACGTTCCAAATCGTAACCTGGACTCTCATCTTCTGCACCGAATGCTGTAATCAAGGTCGGGTATTCCATTCCTCCAGCTCCGTTGCCCAATTTAGGAGGCACGATAATGGACAAGGTAGAGTACGGGTATTTGCCGTACCATTCGCTGAACTTGGACAGCGCCGTCTTCGCAGCGTAGAAATAACGCTCCTTCAAATCTTTATGCTTCGGGTCTAAATATAACTTGATACGAACCCCTGGTACTTGGCTAGAAGAGAACGGCTCTTCAAAATAGACAAAGTTTGGAGATGCGGCCCACGCAAAATCATGAACATCATCCGCATAGAATTGATAAAATTTCTTTCTGTCTGCTATCGTAGGGGTTTTCGTTGGAAAGCCTGTAGCGCCTACGATGTAATTGTCGGGTACTTGAATGCGTACACTGTAAATGCCGTAATTGGAGTAAAATTCGGAATTACCGTGATATTGGTGCAGATCCCAGCCTTCTGATGCCCGGCCGCGTACCCCTGCCTTTTCATAGGCAGCAATCTTAGGGAACCATTGGCCAGCCATCACGAAATTATCGGCGTATCCCATACGTGCAAATATTTTCGGCAGTTTTACTTCAAAATCCATGCGAAGTGTGACTTTCTCTTGACTTCGTACTGGCTTGGTAAGACGCAGCTTCAGAAGCGTCTCATCCTTCGCGTTTCCGTCATCTGGCTGAATGTACTGTACCCGGTTCATTAGGGACATACCGTCAACCGTGGATAACGATTTTAGCGTCATGCTGCCATATCCATCCGCAGGGAACTTGTCTTCCCGCAATTTTCCGCCAGACTCCTTCATGAAGGTGGTATCGGGCGAACGGAAAGCGTTCGGATACATGTGGAAGAACAGTTCATTGACAGTCGATCTCCCAGGATTGGTCCAAGTTACGGTTTGCTTGCCGATAAGGGTATGTGTAGACTCATCCAGTTTAACTTCAATATGGTATTCGGCAATACGCTCACTCAGTACCTCCGCATTGGGGGTCTCCACGGCTTGCTGCGTAATGGGTTCCTGAACCGCCTGCTTGTTCACCTCGGGTCCAAGGGACGGAACGGATCCAGACGGCCAGAACCGAACGAGGAGGAAGCTGCAGGCGGCTAGGAACAAGGCAGTGAATAGAAGCCGGCGATATACATTGCTTCGGGTCATACGTTTTTACCTCCCGTTGACAAGCATCTACAGCATGTATATGTTGGCTTTTTGCAGATTATTAGCTAAAATGAAAATGATTTTGAGTACGTGGTAAGGAAGGAGCGCATGACGAAATGGAATCTTCAGATAAGAAAGTAAAGAAGCCGCTGGCATTGAACGTAATGAGCAGTGGTAAGCATAAAGGATTCGGTTCGGGTAGTATCGATCTGAACAACGTGTCGCCCGTCATCATCGATGAAGGAACGGCGTACATCGATCTAGGCGCGATGCATGCGAAGAGTAAGGTAGAGCGTGGAATTAAGTTCTCTACGAATAAAGAGGATGTTCCGAATGGCCGCCAATGCTGGATCGTATGGGTGGCAGTCGATCGTTCTGCGGAAGGTGCGTTCTACGGCGGCTTGGCTGCTTGTGAAATGCTGATCGACACGGAGGCGAAGCGCGGCTGGAAGATGCTCGCAGACCACGTCAATCGGATGGACTATGCAATGAAGCGCCGCGTGCTCGTCGAAGAGCTGAATACAGAAGACAAGGCAGCGCTGCGTGAGCTGCTTATGACGCACAATGCTGAGTGGTGGGAGCGTACGCCAGAAGAAGTGAAGGCACAGCTTGCCTAGCATAATCATTTACATCTAAAGAAGGCCGCTATTCCGATCTCGTGATCGGTGCAGCGGCCTTCTATTATTATAGAGATGAGTTTTGTTCCTACTCATACCTAGCAAGCGACTCATTACAACAAGGTGATTTAGGCGCGATATACAGGCATCTTCTTCACCTGTGCGACTCCTGTTTCGATTGCGACCTGAGCAATCGCAGATGCAACGCTAGGCACGACACGCTTATCGAGCGGGTTCGGAATAATATACGTTGGGCTGAGCTCTGCATCGGTAACAATAGCCGCAATACCGCGTGCTGCCGCCAGCTTCATATCATCCGTAATATCTGTAGCGCGAACATCGAGTGCGCCGCGGAAGATGCCAGGGAAAGCGAGCAGGTTGTTCACTTGGTTCGGGAAGTCCGAACGACCTGTACATACTACTGCCGCTCCAGCAGCAAGCGCTTCGTCCGGGAAGATCTCCGGCGTTGGATTCGCCATTGCGAATACAATCGGCTTCACATTCATGGAGCGCACATGCTCCTGCGTCAGCACCTTCGGTGCGGATACCCCGATGAATACATCTGCTCCGCATACAACATCGGTCAGCGTACCGTGTAGATGTCCGCGATTCGTTACCTTCGCCATGTCTGCTTGCGCAGGATTCATCCATTCCTCGCCTTCACACACGACACCCTTCAGATCCACTAGGGCAACATGCTGAATGCCTGCCTTCAACAGCAGCTTCGCTATGGCAATTCCAGCAGAGCCGGCGCCATTGATGACAACGCGTACGTCCTCCATCTGCTTGTCTACCACTTTCAGTGCATTGATTAACGCAGAGAGCAGCACGATAGCAGTGCCATGCTGATCGTCATGGAAGACGGGGATATTCGTTTCTTCCTTTAAGCGCCGTTCAATTTCGAAGCAACGTGGTGCCGATATGTCCTCCAAGTTAATACCGGAGAAGGTAGGCTCCATATTTTTGACGATGTTCACGATCTCATCTACACTTTGCGTGGATAGACAGATTGGGAAGGCATCGACATTGCCGAACTGCTTGAAGAGCATGCACTTGCCTTCCATGACCGGCATAGCCGCATAGGGACCGATGTCGCCGAGGCCGAGAACGGCCGAACCGTCTGTCACAACGGCAATCATGTTGCCACGTGACGTATACTCGTTGGCAGCATTCACATCATTTGCAATCAGGCGGCATGATTCAGCCACCCCTGGTGTATATACAAGGCTCAGATCCTCTGGGGATGTCACCTCAATTTTGCTAGTCACTTCAATCTTGCCGTGCAGCTTCTTATGAAGTTGTAACGACTCTTCTTTGATGTCCAGTGCGACTGGCATACTACAATCAGCTCCCTGTTTATCATTCCAAGGAGACTCGCTGCTGAACATAAGCCCCGCAAGCCCCATGCTACCATTGTGCTACGTTAGTGGGGAAAAGGGAAATACGTTCCGCATATAAGCTAATAAATTTTATTTATAGTAACGAAATGGAAGTTATGTCCTCTGTTATTTATCCGTTCGGCGTTATGCTTCTTGAAGTGGGAGCTGGCGCATGCACTCGATCATGCTGAGGCAGTCTTGCGACAGATGATGTCCTTCCTTCCAGCATAAATAAATATAGAAGTACAACGGATCCTCAAGTGGTATGGCTACAAGACCAGGCATATTTTTGACCGCCATAGAGACGATTAGGGAAATGCCTGCCCCACTGGCTACCATCGACTTAACGGTTTGAATTTCATCTGATTCAAATACAATATTCGGCTTGAATCCGTATGTTCCACAAGCGAGCATCAGTTGTTCATGATGTACATAAGCTTCCGTCAGCACGATAAAATGTTCATGCTTGAGTTCAGCAATGGATATGGACTCTCGAGTCGCGAGTGGGTGAGTGTCAGGCACACACACGTTTAAGTGATCCTCATAGAGCAGCACAGAATGGAGATCGGAGATTGGTTCTTGATCTGCCTGTCCGATAATGCCTAAATCCAGCTTACCCTCTTGCAGCAGCTCTGTTGTAATGCGAGAACCGTACTCGGTTACTTTAAATTGCACATGCGGATACCGCTTCCTTATGTAAGCGAACATGGAAGGGAACAGATAGGCTCCGATAATTGGCGGCAAGCCAAAATGAATGTTGGAGCTGTTATAATTACGAACCTCTACAATAGCTTCATCAATTTCAGACAAAATGTTATCGACTCTGGCTAGAAATAACGCCCCTTGCGGCGTGACATGCACAGCCTTCTCCTTCTTATTGCGTTCGAGCAATTGCACACCTAGAAATTCCTCCAGCCGATTTACAGCGGCTGTAATGCAAGGCTGGGACACATACAGCTGTTCAGCTGCTTTTGTAAAGCTATGCTGTTCAGTAACGGCCTTGAAATATTCAAGTTCCCGCAAATTCATGATGCTTGGTTCCCTCCGATATGATAATCCGATGCGAGTCCTATTCTACAAGAAACGAAGACGTTCATCGATGGATAAAGATTACAAAAGAATGAACTTAGGTATAACCATTGTACATCAAGATGATCCTAAGGGAAGCAAGTAGGGGTTGGGCAGGGTATCCAGCTGTCCCTTTACCGATATTCTAAAATGTGGTAATATATATGAATAACATGTTCTTCGGACTGAAGAACAGGAACAGGAGGTGAGGTAGGAGATGAATTTCAATACGCCGAACATTCGTATTAGCCAACTGCCAATGGCAATGTTTGGAATTACTCATGATGTAGCTCTCAACGGGATACGTGTGTCCATTTTTACGAATACGACAATACGGCGTGAAGACTCTCCTGCCTTAACCTGATCGGATTTAGGTTTATTTAGGGCTGTAGGGATTTTTCCCTGCAGCCTTTTTTTGTTCCAGATCGGGAGGCAGCGTCTTGCTCACGCCCCGAGGGGGATATCGACATGATCATTAGCCTATGGCATGTGAAAAAATATTACGGAGCAAACTTGGTGCTCTCAGATGTGTCATTTGAAGTAAAAGACGGAGAAAAAGTCGGGCTGATTGGCCGCAATGGAACGGGGAAGACAACAATTTTGCAGATGCTAAGCGGGGCATCCACACCGGATCAAGGGGATCTGTTTATCCGCAAAGGCGCGACAATTGGATTGCTCGATCAGGTACCTTCTGCCCATGAATCCGCTTCTGTATATGATGTATTGGCTGAGAGTTATGCGGAAGTGCGCCGCCTAGAGCAAGAAATGAAGCAAGTGGAAATGACCATGTCAGACCCTGATGTCTCTGCAGATGAGAAGAAACTGAACCATATTCTGCAGCAGTATGGACAGATGATGGAGCAATTCGAGCGGGCAGGCGGCTATGAAATGGAGGCCTCGATTCGGCGGATCAGTGCAGGACTCGGGATCGCGGAAGAGCAATATAGCCGCCCCTTCTCCTCGTTATCTGGGGGAGAGAAGACGAAGGTCGGTCTGGCAGCGCTGCTACTGAGGCAGCCTGACATTCTGCTGCTTGATGAACCAACGAATCATTTGGATATGGCGGCCATCGAATGGCTGGAATCCTTCCTGCTGGCTTATTCGGGAGCGGTAATGATTGTCTCGCATGATCGTTATTTCCTGGATCGAGTTGCAGGCAAAATGATTGAGATCGAAGATGGGGAAGCGTTCATTTATCATACGAACTATTCCGGCTATCAGAAGGAGAAGGAAGAACGGCTGCTGCAGCAATTCGCTAGCTATCAAGAGCAGCAGAAGAAGATTAAGAAGATGCAGGATACAATTAAGCAGCTGATCGAATGGGGGAATCGTGCGAATCCGCCGAATCCAGGATTTCATCGCCGGGCAGCATCGATGCAGAAGGCGCTCGATCGTATGGAGAAGCTCAAGCGTCCGATATTGGAGCGGAAGACGATGGATTTGAAGCTGAAGCAGGAGGATCGTTCTGGCAAGCAAGTGCTCGTGCTGGATGGGGTTACGAAGGCATATGGGGAGCGCAAGCTGCTTAGCGGGGTGAACGGGCTTCTGCTGTACGGCGAGCGTACAGCATTGCTTGGCAGCAATGGTGCTGGGAAGAGTACCTTGATGAAGATGCTGCTTGGCCAGGTTGATCCAGATGGCGGAGATCTCCGAGTCGGTTCGCGTGTGGAGGTTGGCTATTTGGCGCAGGAGGAAGCTCCGCCTTCCGAAAATAAGACGGTTCTTCGATATTTCTGTGAGGAAGTGGCCATGGAAGAGGGAGAGGCTAGGGGAGAACTGGCTAGATTCCTGTTCTATGGAGCGGATGTGTTCAAGCGAATTGCACAGCTGTCAGGAGGAGAATGGAGCAGACTTCGATTGGCTCTGCTCATGTACCGGAAGCCGAATTTGCTCCTGCTCGATGAACCAACCAACCATTTGGATATCGACTCCAGAGAAGCATTGGAGGAAGCGTTGGAGAACTTTCCAGGTACACTTCTGGTTATCTCGCATGATCGTTATTTCATTAATCGGGTTGTAAGCAAGCTGTGGGTGCTGGAGCAGGCAAGATTGTCTGTGCATATTGGGAACTATGATGAATGCCGGGATAAGCTGCAGACCTGGATGGATCACTCACGGCAGCTGGGGGTGGTGTCTACTGGTGCACATACGGATGTGAACACGGTAGAGAGGAAGTCGCAGCAGCAAGATTCGAAGGCAGGCGATCCTGCTAAGAGACATGCAGATGACGTGCTTCCGAAGCAAGTGACGCGGAAGGGACAGACTGCACCCCAATGGGAGCGGGACATTGCGCTAGTAGAGGAGCAGCTGCGACAACTGGACGAGGAGATGGCTGCCTTGTCCATGCAGACCGATCAGGAGGTAGATTGGACGCTGTTGATGGCCAAGCAGCAAGAACTGCGGCAGCAACTCGAAGAGTTGTATGCTGGGTGGTTATCTATGGAGGAATAGTGGATTTGCCTAGAAATCAACAAACAATGGAATCCGCCGTTCCACAGTGTCAATAACAATGGAATCAGCCCACTAGAAATAGAAAGACGCTTCCTAAACCACTGGATTCGTGGGAAGGGAAGCGTCTTTTTTTCATACGTGTTCCTATCGATATAGGTCATCAAATTGCTGGGACTCCGGGACAGCCTCGTTTCATAGATAGCCGTTCCTTAATCCCCCCACCAGCGCTTCAAGTGCTGCCACCACGAACGTTTCTCAAGCTCTTTCGTTGGTCGCTTCTCTTCGTCTTTCCTCTGGCCTGTCGGGGATTGAACATGAAGATCGCACCAAGCGGTGGGCTCGGTTCCACTTACGAATGTCTCCAGGCGTTTATTCGGGCAGTTATCTCCCGCGAGCTTCCCGGTATCCGGATCAATATAGACGCTAACTACATTGTCCGGAACGGTAAATATTTTAGGTGGGACGTTGGACAATGCCTGTTCGGTATATTCAGCGAATATAGGCGCTGCCTTATGAGATTCCGTAACGGATATCATTCTGTCCTTGTCATAGCCGACCCAGACGGCAGTTGAGAGTTCCGGCGTATATCCGACGATCCAAGCGTCCGTATCCGTCGTTCCTGTCTTGCCGGCGACAGGGCGTTTCATGCTGGTAGCTACGCGGCTGCCTGTTCCACCGGTTTCGAATACGCTCTCCATCAGGCTGGTGAGCACATACGCATCTGCTGGATTGACTACCTGCTCTTGTTGAATCGGTGGAGCCTCGTATAAGACACTGCCGCCGCTGTCGGTGACCTTCAAGACGGAGCGGGGGATCACACGCTTGCCTTGATTACTGAACACACCGTATGCGGATGCCATCTCCAGTGGACTTACTGGGAATGTACCTAGCGCAAGAGAGGGGAGTGGCTTCATGTCACTGTCGATGCCAAGCCGCCGCGCAAGGGAGATCACCTGCTCAGGGCCAATCTGCATAATGGTACTTACCGCATAGATATTGTCTGACACAGCAATGGCGCGGCGCAGATCGATCTCGCCATAATACTTGCCGCCATAATTACTTGGCTTATATTGCTGTCTGCCATTGTCATATGTGAATGAAGTCGGCTGACTGACGAAGTGAGTCGCCGCTGTGATGGCTCGCTTCTCGAGTGCTGCTAGATAGACCAGCGGCTTGAAGGATGATCCAGGCTGGCGCGTATTGGCGAATACACGATTATACTGATTTAGCCGATAATTCTTGCCGCCAACCATCGCCTTCAAATAGCCGTTGCGTGGATCGATCGAGATAAGCGCAGCCTGCAAATCCCCTTCTGCAGGAATATACTTGGCGACAGCCTGCTCTGCTGCCGCCTGAGCCCGTTTATCAAGTGTTGTATATACACGCAGCCCCCCAGCCTCGATTGCTTGATCGGAAATGCCGAGTGAATCGAGCTCCTGCCGGACATAATCGCGGAAATAGGGGGCAACAAGCAGCTCGCTTCGCTCCTCCCTCGGTCGAATGGCCAGCGTTTCATTGTAGGCTTGTTGTGCCTGCTCTTGCGTGATGTATCCGGTCTCCACCATGCCCTGAAGCACAACCTTTTGTCTGTCCTTCGCATTTTTCATATTGAAATAGGGAGAATAATAGCTTGGGCCGCGTGGAATGCCTACAAGAATTGCACTCTCTGCCAGCGTCAGGTCACGAGCCTTCTTGCCAAGGTAGAGCTGAGCGGCGGCCTCGATACCGTATGCGCCATGGCCGTAATATACCTGATTCAAATACTGCTCCAAAATATCGTCCTTGCTGTATTTCATCTCCAGTTGAAGTGCATATTGCGCTTCCTTCACCTTGCGAGCCCATGTCCGATCGTGGTTGAGATACAGGTTGCGGGCAAGCTGCTGTGTCAAGGTGCTGGCGCCTTGTTTTTTGGACATTGATTCTATATTGACGAGCATTGCGCGAGCAATTCCTTTGAAGTCGATCCCGATATGACGGTAGAATTGCCGATCCTCTGTGGCAATGGTTGCATGAATGACGTCCGGAGCGATATCGGTCAGCGTAACCGGATGCTGCTGCTTCTGCCCGCTTGTTAGTGATGTAAGTTCCGCCCCCTGGCTGTCATAAATGAAGGAGGGCTTCTGCATATCAGACACAGGCAGATCCGTCATATATAGATACCCGAGCAGGATGCCGCAAGCACCTAGAAGGAGCGCGATTGAACCGCCAATGATTTTCAGCCATAGCCGCCACCCGCGCTTCCGCTTTCTCTCAGTCTTTTTGCCGCTTAACCGCTGCATGGCAGCGCCTCCTGTTCGACCGTCATCAGGCCATTTTGTGGTTACCATTCAGTATGGAAAAAGAGGAGGAAGGTTATTCCTTTTTGCTAGAATAAATTCACCGTTCACAAACTGTAAAAGGGTTGAAAACTATGAAAAACAGAATATTCTAGAGCATTTGTCAAAATTTCAAAAATCCAGTGATAAAGCAGCTTTCAGAGCTCTAATAGCTCTGAAAATTGTGCAAATATTCAACTTGACTTCGGAAAATGATTGCATTTTGGGGGGGAACCGATATAATACTTTGTGTTTGGTGCAAAATGGAGATGAAGTGTTACGAATGTTACACATAGGAACCATTACGAGCATTTCGGGAACTAAGCCAACGATACCATGATTATGAAAGAAGGTTGATGTTATGGAATTGTGGTTTACAGAGAAGCAAACGCCTACCTTTGGCATTACGGCAAAAATCCGCGAAACATTCGTGGAGGAGCAAACGCCGTTTCAGCATTTAGCGATGCTGGATACCGAAGAATTTGGACGGATGCTCGTATTGGATGGCATGGTTATGACGACGATCAAAGACGAGTTCGTATACCATGAGATGGTGGCACACCCGGCCCTTGTAACTCATCCGAATCCGAAAAAAGTACTTGTCGTCGGCGGCGGCGACGGCGGAGTTATCCGCGAAATCATGAAGCACCCTGGAGTAGAGAAGGCAGTCCTCGTTGAAATCGACGGCAAAGTCATCGAATACTCCAAGCAGTACTTGCCTGAAATTGCGGGCGAGCTGGACAACCCGCGTGTAGAAGTTATCGTGAATGATGGATACATGCATATTTTGAACAGCAAAAATGAATACGACGTCATTATGGTCGACTCCACAGAGCCGGTAGGGCCTGCGGCACCATTGTTCGAGCGCGGCTTCTACCAAGGTATCTATGATGCTTTGAAGGAAGATGGCCTGTTCGTAGCGCAGACGGATAACCCTTGGTTCAAGGCTGACTTGATCCAGCAGGTGAACCGTGACGTGAAGGAAATCTTCCCGATCGTACGCGTGTACGGTGCGAATATTCCGACCTATCCAAGTGGTCTCTGGACGTTCACAATGGGCAGCAAGCAGCACGATCCGCTGCAAGTGGACGAAGCGCAGATTCCGGAAATGGAGACGAAGTACTACTCTTCTCGTCTGCACAAAGCAGCCTTCTGTCTGCCTAAATTTGTAGAGGATCTGTGCAAATAAGATAGCGCAGGAAGATGGAGGAGCGAAGACAATGAAAATAGATCAAAAATATTCGGGCAATGTGTTCATTTGCAGCTCTGATGATTACGAGGGAGCAAAGGCCGTCATTTATGGCATGCCAATGGATTACACGGTATCCTTCCGCCCAGGATCGCGCTTCGGCCCAGGCCGTATCCGCGAGGCATCGGTAGGCTTGGAAGAGTACAGCCCGTATCTCGATAGAAGCATTGAGGAATTGAATTACTTCGATGCAGGCGACTTGCTGCTGCCATTCGGCAATGCGGCGAAGAGCCTGGATATCATCGGGGAATTCGTAGGCAAGCTGCTGGGCGATGGGAAGTTCCCAATCGGCCTTGGCGGGGAGCACCTAGTGACATGGCCTGTCCTGCAAGAGGTGTACAAGAAATACCCTGATCTCGCTATTATTCATATTGATGCGCACGCTGACTTGCGGGAGCAGTATGAGGGTGAGCCTTTGTCTCACTCCACACCAATCCGCAAGGCTGCTGAGATGATCGGCGGCAAGAACGTGTACCAGTTCGGCATCCGCTCTGGTTCGCGTGAAGAGTGGACGTATGCTCGCGAGAACATCAATTTCTTCCCGTTCGAAGTAGCTGAGCCTCTGAAGAAGGTTCTGCCTGAGCTGGCTGGCCGTCCGGTCTATGTCACGATCGATATTGACGTGCTTGATCCAAGCTGCGCACCGGGAACAGGAACGGCAGAAGCGGGCGGCATTACGTCGAAGGAATTGCTTGAAGCGGTTCATTCGATTGCCCGTTCGGAAGCCAATATTATTGGATGTGACTTGGTGGAAGTTGCGCCAATCTACGATCCAACCGAGCAAACGCCGATTACGGCGAGCAAAATCATTCGTGAGATGCTGCTCGGGTTCGTAAAGTAATGTAGTCTGTAACAAAGCAGCATCGTCCAAGCGCACGGAATCTGCATGCAGCAGAGGAAGTGCGCTTGTTTTTGTAAGAAGCAGCAAAAGGGCAGGGCTTAGACATGCGTTACGGTCCACTTTAAAATATAGAGAAAGGGAGGATGAGAATGAGTAAGATGAAGATTTTACTTATTTCGATCACAACCGTATTCATTATTATCATCGTTGCATTAGGATTCATAGGGAATCATTTTTACAACATAGCGCTTAATCCGGAGACGGAGCGTCCGTTCCTCGACAACAATCCGGATCTTGATCGTGCGGTTCCGACGATGCAAGTAGATGGACAGGAGACGCAAGGAAATGAGGTGGCAAAAGAATGGATCGAAACGAAGCATCACGACGAGGTCACGTTAGCTTCTTTCGATGGTTTGAAGCTGCAGGGCTATGAGTATCGGCAAGAGAATCCCACGAATAGGTGGGCCATTGTCGTTCATGGCTATACGAGCTCCGGTAAGCAGATGTCGTATGCGGTCAAGAGATTCTATGATAAAGGCTATCATGTACTGCTCGTCGACTTACGAGGACATGGAAAGAGCGAGGGCTCCTATATTGGAATGGGCTGGCATGATCGACTAGACATGATGGGTTGGATTCGCCAAATCGTCGAAGCTAACCCCGAGTCTCAAATTGCCCTGTATGGGGTCTCCATGGGAGGAGCGACGGTTATGATGACCTCGGGAGAAGAACTTCCTGCGAATGTCAAGGTGATTGTCGAGGACTGTGGGTACACGTCGGCTTACGATGAATTCAGCTACCAATTGAAACGGCTATTTCATTTGCCTGCCTTCCCGATTATGACGGCTTCCAATGTGGTCGCTAATATTAGAGCCGGTTATGACTTGCAGGAAGCCTCTGCCTTGAAGCAAGTAGCAAAGAGCAAGACTCCTATTCTATTCATTCACGGGGATTCCGACATGTTCGTTCCATATGAAATGGTTCATGAGTTATATGATGCGGCAAAGGTCGAGAAGGATCTACTGGTGATCAAGGGTGCAGGACACGGCGGCGCTCATCTTGCTGGAGCGGTATATTGGAATAAAGTATGGGAATTCACAGATAAGTTTATGGCGTCCTAACGAAATGACAAAATGAACAGAAGCCCTGCCGCCTCAAAAGGCTGCGGGGCTTTGCGTGTGCAACGACTGTTAAGATAAGAGAAACTTCCAAGCTAACCAGCATATCCCCACTCCGACCCACGAGATGAAGCCAAAGATAACGACGATCTTGTTCTCACTCCAACCGTATTTGAGTGAGTAATGATAGTGGATGGGCGCCATTCGGAACATTCTCAGCTTCGTTCTGCGGTAGTACCATACTTGTAGAATAACAGACAGTTGTTCTGCAAAGTAGACGAAGAAGAGGACCGGAATCAGGATCTCTACCTTCTCGAGTACCGCAAGGAATGACAGGGAGCCGCCGATGGCGAGCGATCCGGTATCCCCCATGAATGCACGCGCAGGATAAATATTATAAATGAACAGCCCAAGCAGACAGGCAATCATGATGAGCGAGAACATCTTCACTTCCATATGATCGGATATGAGGAAGAAGAAGAAATAAGTCGGGATCGACACATTGATAAGCAACCCATCCAGACCATCTGTAAAGTTAATCGCATTTGCCGAACCTACCACGAACAGTACCATAATTGGCACATACACGAGTAGAGGAAGATCGAGCGTTAGCCCGCCCCCAAGCACAATGGTCGTACTGACGTCAAAATGCTGAATGAGCACGTACAACAGAACTCCGGTAAAGGAGAATTGGAAGACAAGCTTCGCTTTGCCCGATATCCCGGAGGGATCCTGAAATACGGCCTTCTTCAAGTCATCCATTAGACCAACGGAACCGAATAGCAGAAACGTCGCTGCCAGAAACATCGTCATTGGCGATGGGTGATAGGAGACAGAGGTAATTACACCGATAATCAGAATAAGGCCGGCCATCAGCGGTGTGCCGCGCTTAGCTTGATGATCAGGCGGAAGCTCGGCTCGAATTGGCTGCGTCAGCTTCAGTGTCCGCAATCCCCAGATGAGCAGTGGGGTCAATGCGGCAACGAGCAGGAAGGACACACTCGAAATGCCTAATAAGGAAGGGTTCACAGACATTCACCTATTTGTATGTATTTTGTATAACTGAGTACAGTTTATTATAATTCACGGCAATGGACAAATATTCCTCTTGCATCGACAAGCACAGCATCCGCCGCATCGCCAACTTGTGGCGACTGGCGTACGCCTTCTTGACTTGGTGGGCACGTCGGGTCACTCCTCTAATAAATGGATAGTGCGTTGCGGTTCCTTCATATAAACACTGGATTTCTCTATCAACAAGATTAGCATGAAAGAAGATGGGAGAAAAATAAAGATAAAGCATAGATCATAACGTGAAAAAGGAGCTGTCTAGGACAGCTCCCGTTCTATTCCGTATCGTTAGACTGCAGAGGTTCCTGTACGTCTACGGTGGTTGCGATGTGCGGTTCGTTTTGTGTTTCGAATCATCATATAAATGCATAGCCCGAACAGCGGAGCGATGACCACAATGGTCGTCATGCCGACTGTAAAGAAGACAGAGTGTTCAATGCGGATGCTGTCGATAACAACCCATACTGACGAAGCTAGGTGGAGTACGAGCGTTATCAGGAGCAGCCAGTCGCTATGGTTCGTTAACCAAGTTAGAAGTACCGTCCATTCCACCATTTATCGCCCCCATACTCCTCGAAATAATGACATAAGCTGAGCAATTATGCAGCAGCGGACAATCGAGGAATCATTTACTACTATCATTATAATTGAGGGAAGATTCGAATTTCCACGTCTTTCTTGAGGTATAACCTTACAAATTCGTAAGTTATCGTATTATGCCATAGATTGTCGGTTTATTGACCCTGCTATGCTTAGCTGCATCCCTAGGGCGCAAATAGGAAAAGGAGGTTGCAAAAGGCGGGCGTATACCGGATAATTTAGAAATCAGACTTTGGAGAATGGAGCTTGACAATGACGGAGCATCAGAGGGAAGCGGCTGATAGATTGCCGGTTCTTATCACGATTGACAGCCGACAAGATGATGAACGGGTCACGGAGCACGTACGGGGCGATTTATATCGGAAGGGTTCACATTTCTATATTCGCTATACTGAGACTCAGTCCCAGCCGGAGCGGGTGAAGCGACGAAGTGATTCTGCCGAAGATGCGAGCCGTACACAGGTTACACTGAAGGTGAGTGAGAACCAGGTGAAGCTAACGCGTAGAGGGCAGGTTGAAGCAGAGCAGACATTTGCTCTTGGAGCGAGACAGAATGGTTACTATCGTTCATCTGCGATTCGCTTTCCTCTAACAACAGCGACATCGAAGCTGTCTTGGGACAAGCCTTGGCCGTTCGAAGGGCCGCTACAATTCGACGAATTGCGTATAGCGTGGTCGTATCAATTATATATAGAAGAACGCTGCACGGGGAAATTCAATATTCAATTACGTATTACACCCGCCTGAAACAGGCATGAACGATAAGATGCAGGAGGAACGAGACATATGAGCAGTGTAATGGAACGAGTAAACAATCAAGTGAAGCAAGCAATTGAGGATGCAATCGTACAGGCAGGTCTTGTAGCGCGCGAGGATATCCCTGCGTTCGTTATTGAGGTGCCGAAGGATAAGACGCACGGTGATCTGGCATCCAATATAGCGATGCAGTTGACGCGCATTGCGAAGCGCAATCCACGCCAAATTGCTGAAACGATCATCGAGAACCTGAACACAGAAGCGGCTTCCATTGAAAGCGCAGAGATCGCTGGACCTGGATTTATTAATTTCCGTGTGAACAAGAGCTATCTTTACGACATCTTGCACGAAGTGAATGAAAAAGGCAGCGACTACGGACGGATTGCGGCTGGCAGCGGTCAACGCGTACAGGTAGAGTTCGTATCTGCGAACCCTACAGGAAGCCTTCATCTTGGACACGCACGCGGTGCGGCTGTCGGCGATGCATTGTGCAACCTGCTTGATTACGCGGGTTATGAAGTAACGCGCGAATATTATATTAACGATGCAGGGAACCAAGTGAACAATCTTGCGAAATCGATTGAATGCCGCTATAAGCAAGCATTGGGACAGGATGCAGAAATGCCGGAAGATGGATATCACGGTGTAGATATTAAGGGCTTTGCGGAAGAGCTTGTTCAAGCAGAGGGCGATCGTCTGCTGTCCTTGTCTGAAGAAGAGCGCGAGCGTTATTTCCGTACTTACGGTCTCTCGAAGGAATTGGATAAAATCAAGCGCGACTTGAATCGCTTCCGTGTTCCGTTCGATGTATGGTTCAGCGAGACATCGCTATACGAGAACAATGAAGTGACGAAGGCGCTGGATGCGCTTCGTGCAAGCGGACATGTATTCGAGCATGAAGGTGCAACATGGCTGCGCACAACGACATTCGGCGATGACAAGGATCGCGTATTGGTGAAGAATGATGGTTCTTACACGTATCTGACTCCAGATATTTCGTATCATATGGATAAATACGGCCGTGGCTTTGACAAAATGATTAACATTTGGGGTGCTGACCACCATGGATACATCCCACGTATGAAGGCGGCTATGGAAGCACTCGGTAATGATCCAGATAAGCTGGTTGTGTTGATCGCGCAAATGGTTAGCTTGTTCCAAGATGGCGAGAAAGTGAAAATGTCCAAGCGTACAGGGAAAGCCGTAACCATGGAAGATTTGATGGATGAAGTGGGCGTTGATGCAATCCGTTACTTCTTCACAATGCGCTCGATGGATTCCCACCTTGACTTTGATATGGACTTGGCGATCTCCACATCCAATGAGAACCCTGTCTATTACGTACAGTATGCGCATGCGCGTATTTGCAGCATTTATCGTCAGGCGGAAGAACAAGGGGTTGCGTTGCAGCCGTTGAATGAGCTGAATTTGGCGAAGCTGACGGCTGAGCATGAATTCGACCTGCTTCGCAAGCTGGGTGAGCTTCCAGAGGAAATTTCGGTTGCTGCCCGCGACTATGCGCCACATCGTTTGGTTCGTTATGTGTACGAGCTGGCATCGCTCTTCCACAGCTACTACAGAGCAGAGCGTGTCATTACAGAGGATGCAGAGCAGACACAAGCTCGTCTAGCATTGCTCGGCGCTGTTCGTACGACAATTGCGAATGTACTTCGTCTCGTTGGCGTATCTGCTCCAGAACAGATGTAAGACAGCGCCTAACGAGAGTTAAATGTTCATTGCCTAATATAGAGCGTCCTGTGAGCTGAAACTAGCTTGCAGGACGCTTTCTTGTTCCCACAATAGTTAGTTATTCGGTAAAATAAGACCAAGAACCATCGAGAGGATCGAGCTAGAGAGAAAGTAGGTGACGAGGATGCTGTATCTGCTTCCGCTGATGATCGAGCGGGTTGGCGTATTACTGATCATCGCATTTGTGCTGTCGCGTATGAAGTCATTTCGACATATTGTTCATAATGAACACGGTACAGCTGAGAAATGGCTGCTGATCTTCGTGTTCGGCGCGTTTGGGGTAATCAGCAACTATACTGGTGTGCAAATTCATAATAGCTCGGTATATTCGCAAGCTTGGCATATGGATATAGAGACGGGGAGTGCCATTGCAAATACACGCATTATGGGTGTTGTCATTGGAGGACTGCTTGGCGGTCCATTTGTCGGAACAGGTGTTGGGTTAATTGCGGGCTTGCATCGCCTATCGCTTGGCGGCTATACCGCTGCTGCTTGTGGGATATCGACGATAATGGCCGGTATTATCACTGGGCTCGTTGGAAAGCGCTTTCGTATAATTCAAGGCAAGCATGCTGCATGGCATGCAGCGTTGATCGGCATAGGGATGGAGTGTGCGCAGATGGGCACCATCTTGCTCGTAGCGGAACCTTGGAGCTCTGCTTGGGAACTCGTCAAGCTGATCAGTGTGCCGATGGTCGCGGTCAATGGATTCGGCATTCTATTATTCATGCTGATTATTCAATCCATCTATGAGGAAGAGGAGCGCTCTCGGGCGCTGTTGACCCATAACGCTCTTCATATCGCCGATCAGACCTTGCCGTTTTTCCGTCAAGGGTTAAATAGCGATTCATGCCGAGAATCGGCGTTGATCATATGGAAAGGTACGAATGCTGACGCGATCTCCATTACAGATGAGCATCACATTCTTGCGCACGTGGGCGCGGGGGACGACCATCATGTGCCGTTGCATGGAATATCCACGCAGTTGACGAAGCAAGTGCTGGAGGAGGGCATTGTTCATAAGGCATCCTCACGAGAAGAGATTCAGTGTTTCGAGCCGAGTTGTCCTTTGCAAGCTGCATACGTATTACCACTTAAGGTGCATGACCGTACGGTGGGCACATTGAAGCTGTACTTCAAGCAGCCCTCACGGCTGGATCGAGTAGAACGAGAGCTTGCAGAGGGTCTTGGCAAGCTGTTCTCCACCCAGTTGGAATTGGCGGAAGCAGAACGGCAGAGTCGGCTGCTAAAAGATGCGGAGATCAAGGCGCTGCAAGCTCAGGTTCACCCGCACTTTCTATTTAATGCCTTCAATACCATATCCGTTCTCTGCCGCACCGATTCGGAGAAGGCGCGCAAATTGCTGCAGCAGCTCAGTGTGTTTTTCCGCAGCAATCTGCAGGGCGCACGTAAGATGCTTATCCCGCTGCACAAGGAATTAGAGCATGTAGAAGCGTATTTGTCATTGGAACAGGCGAGATTCCCCGGCAAATATGTCGTAGAGACGGACATTGACGGTTCTCTTATGGACGTACTAATACCGCCATTCACGCTTCAGCCACTGGTGGAGAATGCGATTCGGCATGCCTTCTCCAAGGGATTTACTTTGTCGCAAGGAATAGTATCGATTCGGGCGCAGGTGAATGGAGCTAGCGTGACGATTACGACCAAGGATAATGGGAAGGGCATAGCACCAGAGTCCATGGCCGCGCTTGGCAATGAGGCGGTTCCGTCTGCAGAAGGAACAGGCACAGCGCTGTGCAATATTGTGAAGCGAATAGAAGAACTGTATGGAAGCAGGGGCTCGATTCAAATCGATAGTACAATTAGAGAAGGGACATCGGTCACGATTACGTTGCCGATTCATTATAGCGAACGGGGGGACATCGATGTTGAAAGTATTTATCGTGGATGATGAGCCGCTAGCGCGTGACGAACTCTGTTATCTGCTTCGCCGCACGAAACGGGTTGACGTTGTAGGAGAGGCAGAATCGATGGAAGAGGCGTTGAAGCGCATAGGGGCGCTACGTCCGGACGTCGTATTTCTCGATATTCAACTTGCCGAAGCGAGTGGGTTGGAGGCAGCAGAACGGTTGGGCGCGTTGGATGAGCCACCTGCGATTGTATTCGCAACGGCGTATGATGAATATGCGCTGCGTGCTTTCGAGTTGAACGCTGCTGACTATATTTTAAAGCCGTTCGATGAGCAGCGCATTCAGCTAACCGTCGAGAAGCTGGAGAAGCAGGGCTCGCGTTCAGTTACATTGATTCAGAATGAGGTAATATCACATTCCCGGTCTACCCCGACAGAACGGGTAGAGCGGCTTGCCATTACGACGGTGGATGAGCGCATTGTTGTTCTGCATGTGGATCGCATCGTGTACATCGGGTTTGAAGAGGGAAAGACAGTCGTCGCAACGACAGAACAGCGCTATCGTGTAGGAGAACCACTTAGTGTACTGGAGCGGAAGCTGATTCACCCATCCATTATTCGTGTGCATCGGGCCTACTTGGTGAATGTGGATCGCATTGTAGAGATTGAGCCATGGTTCCACTCCACATGCCAACTGAAGATGCAGGACGGATCCAGCTTGCCTGTGAGTCGTACCTATATGAAGGAACTTAAGCAGCTTCTAGGATTTTAAAATAATGGCGTTCACGAATCATCCAATCAATTTTGGTATGAGATGGAGAAGAGGCGAATAAGGATAGAAGAGAGGGTTGAAACGGTTGCATTTCAATCCTTTTTTTGTGCACTTCATCATGGACATGCGGCATTCTGCTTTGAAAACAGGGTAATGCTGTTTTCATAAGGTAAGATAACAGCAACAGCTCGAAAGGAGTGGACGATCATGAATGCGGTTTCAATAGTGATTGGTTCGATTTGCATCTTGATGATCACCTATCGCCTCTACGGAACATTTATGGCAAACAAAGTGTTAAAGCTAGACGATTCCAAGCCTACTCCGGCGCACGAATTAAATGACGGCAAGGATTATGTGCCGACGAATAAATGGGTGACCTTCGGTCATCACTTCGCAGCCATTGCTGCGGCAGGGCCGTTAGTTGGTCCGATATTAGCTGCCCAGTTCGGTTATCTGCCAGGGCTGCTCTGGTTGTTGATCGGTGCCGTTATCGGCGGTGCTGTACATGATGCGGTTGTATTGTTCGCTTCCATGCGCAAGCAAGGCAAGTCGCTCTCTGAGGTAGCGAAGGATGAGCTTGGGCCAGTGGCAGGCTTCTGTACGGGCCTAGCGATGCTGTTCATTATTACGATTACGATGGCGGGTCTGTCGATGGTAGTGCTCCATGCGCTTGAACACAATCCATGGGGAACCTTCTCGGTAGGCATCACGATCCCGATTGCCATGATGGTTGGGATTTGGTACAAGAAGACAGGCAATTTGAAGCTTGCCTCTACCGTTGGTTTTGTACTTTTGATGGTCGGCGTATTTATGGGTCCCTACATTCAAGGTACCGCGCTTGGCCAATGGTTGACCTTTGATATGAAGACGCTGGCAATTATTTTGCCGATATATGCATTCTTTGCGGCAGCACTGCCTGTATGGCTTCTCCTTGCACCGCGCGACTACTTGAGCAGCTTTATGAAGATCGGAGTATTCATTGCTCTTATCGTTGGTGTGTTCATTATCAATCCTGATATTCCATTCCCTGCCGTAACTGAATTCATCAACGGCGGAGGCCCAATACTGGCAGGCCCAGTATGGCCGTTCATCTCGATCACGATAGCTTGTGGAGCAATCTCTGGCTTCCACGCCTTCGTAGGATCGGGTACGACACCGAAAATGCTGGATCGCTGGAGCGATATTAAAGTCGTTGGCTTCGGCGCGATGCTGGTCGAATGCGTTGTAGGGATTATGGCACTTATAGCGGCAACTGCCTTGCAGCCTGCTGATTACTTCGCAATTAACTCAACGCCAGAAGCGTTTAAGACGCTGGGCATGAATGTGGTTCATTTGCCGGATCTCGCGCGCGAGATCGGTTTGAACTTGGAAGGCCGCACGGGTGGAGCTGTAACACTCGCAGTTGGCATGACGTACATTTTTACGAAGTTCCCATGGTTCGAATCGCTTTCGTCGTACTTCTTCCAATTTGTTATCATGTTCGAGGCGGTATTCGTCCTGACCGCAATTGATGCGGGAACACGTGTGGCGCGCTACATTATCCAAGACTTCTTCGGAGAAGTGTATAAGCCATTGAAACGAGTAGATTGGGTACCTGGCTCCATCTTTGCTAGTGCGCTTGCTTGCTTCTTGTGGGGATACCTGCTCTTCTCTGGCGATATTGGATCGGTATGGGCGCTGTTCGGGGTATCGAACCAGATGATGGCTTCCATCGGTCTTATCATCGGTGCTACGGTTATTATGAAGATTGCGGATAAGCGCTGGTATGCACTTACTTGTCTTGTGCCGCTCGCTTACTTGTTCGTAACCGTTAACTATGCGGGAATATGGATGATATCCAATGTGTACTTGAATCCAACTAATAAGGGCTACAGCATTCTGAATGCATCGTTGTCAATTATTATGATGGTGCTCGGAGTCATCATCCTCATCTCTGCAATCAAGAAGTGGACAGAGTTGTGGAACACGCCTCGAACGAAGCTAGATCCGGTAATGGCCTCCTAGACCACAGCACAACTACATGAATGAACTTCAAGGACAGTCGACTTGCTCGGCTGCCCTTGTTTTGTTTCCATCCATTCTCGTGTTTGTTCCCGTTCGGATCTCGTCAGCGTTCTGCTTCCTTAAGGAGGCGCATGACATCGATTTCTCCTAAACTACGAGAAGTAGTATTCCGGCTTCGCATCGGACTTGCCGATCGTCGCAGCAAGGTTTTGATTTCACCAGGCTTGAGACCAGGCTTCATGGCAAGCAGCAGAGCAATAGCGCCACTTACATGTGAGGTGGCCATTGAGGTGCCGCTCATTTCATGATATTTGCCCTTGATCCAAGCCGATACAATTTTATCTCCGGGTGCATAAATGTCGACGTAACGGCCGCGGTTGCTGAAGGAGGCAATTTTCCGAATTCGATCAGTAGCTCCAACCGAGATCGTCTGCAAGTAACGGGCGGGGTAATCAATAGACTTCCGCTTCGCATCATTGCCAGAGGAGGCGACAACGGTTACGCCAGCATTATAAGCGTTCGTGACAGCAGTGAGCAGCGACTTGCTGCGGGTCTTCATGCCGAAGCTCATATTAATGATATTCATACCATGGCGGACACACCAATCAATGCCTTGGATAATATCAGATACGAAGGCTGCTCCATTTTCATCGAATGCTTTAACGGGATGAATAATGGCGCGAGGAGCTACTCCGATAATGCCGTACATTTGATTGGCAGCGGCGATCGTACCTGCGATATGGGTGCCGTGGCCATTGTCGTCATGTGGGGGCAAACCGCGCTGGATCAGATTAATGCCGCGGGTGAGCGAGTGCCGAAGGTCAGGATGGTGGAAATCAGCCCCGGTATCAATGACACCAATATGAACACGATAACCGGTAGTCGTGCTCCAAGCTTGGGGTGCTTTGATGTGCTTAACCCCCCAAGGAATGCCGCGCTCCCAATTGACAGGACGCTGGGATACGGCGTGCATCGAGAGATAAATATCTTCTTCTACGATAACATCATAAGCGGTCGATAGCAGGGTGGAATCGAAGTCCGTTCTGGCCGGATATACCCAGCCATCAATGAGTGGAACCTTGCGAATATCAGCAAGCTCAGATCTGCTTGCTTCGAGTTCATGCAGCACCTCGGAGCATTGTTCATACTGTTCATGGGTGCGGAAGCGGATGAGCAGTTGTCGTTCGCAGGGCTTAGTGGTACTGAGCCCTTGAATAAGTAACTGGAGTAAGCCCGTAATATCCAATGTCGAGTCCCTCCCGACAGTTCCTTTGTAACGGTTGTTCAAAAAGCGTACATATGATAATCAAGTGAACCCGAACGAATGTGGATCGGTTGAAGCGTCTTTTTGAACAGACAATTTTACATATCGTATGCATCAGACCCCGGCGTGGACTGGGGTAGATGCCTTTTTTACGAAAGATAGGCCTTCCACCGTGTCAAAAGACTTCCACGGACATAGTATGAAGAAGAGCCGACGAAGGGCTTAGCACACCCGATACGGGGCGTGAGCCTTCATCGGGTGCGGATACAGTCGAACGCGAAGGGATTCCCTTCGCGTTTCTATTTTTTGTCCGACTTGTGGCATTTCCTCGTCTATAGGAAGAAAACTTGCATTTTCACTTGAGATCGGGTTTACTTATGTGTGAACATGGATAAGTGAATGCAATTTGAACTTTTTAGAGAGAGAGGATGTGTCCGAATGAGCACACCGCTGGACTTGAAATTAGACCCTGAAAAAGTGCAAGAAATACCGATGGTGGATCTTGCCTTCATGGTACTGAAAGCTGCCAACACGCCTTTCTATTACCGCGATCTCATGAATGAAGTCGCTAAGCTGCGGGGTCTGAACGAAGAGCAAATTAACGATGTCATTGCGCAGTTATATACGGAAATTAACATTGACGGTCGTTTTGCTTGTGTTGGCCAGAACCTGTGGGGATTGAAGCGCTGGTATCCGGTTGACCGTTCTGAAGAGGCGATGACCGGGGGTGCACCTCGTCCACGCATCATTAACGATGACGACGATGATGATTACTCTGATGATGACGACAGCTTCAACAATGATGAAGAAGAAGACTTCGACTTCGTCGATGAAGATGGCGAAGAGGAAGAGGAGATCTTCGAGGATGAAGATTCTGATGTAGAAGATGATGTTGACATCGAAGAGGAAATCGATGAAGAAGATGCGGATCTGAACGAAGAAGAAAACGATGACTTCGAAGAAGAGGATGACCGGGAAGAGGATATGTAAGATCCTCTTCAGGATTTGATTTCGCATTTTAGAATGCCGCTTGCTTATTTTTCCTGTATATCCTAGCTGATCTGGGGTATGTTCAGGAGGGATACGTAAGCGGCATTTTCCATATAATCTGCCCCTGCGAAAAATCAACTCGATCTCCCTTGACACGAGAATGCCTACAGAGTAAACTAGCATATGGGCTTTGCATTTGCACGTAATTAAATAGAGTCATTTTCACATATGAAGAAAGTGCCCCGTGACACTACGGGAGTCACTTTTTTGTTTTTTTAGGATACGAATTGCAGTTTTTTATGGCTTTGTTGCCGATTGCAATTGGTACAATTTGATTCGTATAAAATAGCTCCCGTCCACTACGGAACACCATTTCCGGACATTTTAGACAGGAGCTTTTTTAATGACATTTTGCATCAATGAATATCGCATAAATGGGTTACGATAACATCATGAGATTATGGAACTCGCGTGTATCGAACCTGTTCTACAGACAAAGCCTCCCGAGAACATGTCTTGAATGCACTTGATCATAGGAGGGTTTCACCAGTGGCAAAGTATATTTTTGTAACGGGCGGCGTCGTTTCTTCTCTTGGTAAAGGGATTACGGCTGCATCCCTGGGCAGATTGCTGAAAAATCGGGGGCTCAAAGTAACGATCCAAAAATTTGATCCTTACATTAACGTTGACCCGGGCACAATGAGCCCTTATCAGCATGGCGAAGTATTCGTAACAGATGACGGAGCTGAGACAGACCTTGACTTGGGTCACTACGAGCGCTTCATCGACATCAACCTGTCGAAGAACAGCAACGTGACAACAGGTAAAGTGTATTCTACAGTTATTTCAAAGGAACGCCGCGGTGAATACCTTGGCGGAACTGTACAAGTTATTCCGCATATTACAAATGAAATCAAAGAACGCGTATTCCGTGCAGGTAAGGAATCCGGCTCTGATGTAGTTATTACCGAAATCGGTGGTACAGTCGGCGATATCGAGAGCTTGCCGTTCTTGGAAGCAATTCGTCAAATTAAGAGTGATGTAGGTCGTGACAACGTGATGTATATTCACGTTACCTTGATCCCTTACATCAAGGCTGCGGGCGAAGTGAAAACGAAGCCGACACAGCACAGTGTCAAAGAATTGCGCAGCATCGGTATTCAACCGAATATGCTCGTATGCCGTACAGAACATGAGCTTGCAGAGGATATGAAGCGCAAGATTTCCTTGTTCTGCGACATTGATGCGAACGCGGTTGTAGAATGCCGTGACGCTTCCACGTTATATGAAGTACCATTGATGCTTCATGAGCAAGGAATGGATGATTATGTTGTAAATCATTTGAAGCTTCAAACACCAGAACCAGACATGGTGGAATGGACGAAGCTTGTTGACCGTGTGAAGCAGCTTCAAGGACAAGTTGAGATTGCAATCGTTGGTAAGTATGTTGCTCTTCATGATGCATACTTGTCTATCGTAGAAGCATTGGCTCACGCAGGTATTGATGCAAATACAGAAGTCAATATCCGTTGGGTGAATGCAGAAGAGATTACAGAAGAAAACGTAGATGCAGAGTTGTCGGGTGTACACGGTATCTTGGTACCAGGTGGATTTGGCGATCGTGGTATCGAAGGTAAAGTAACAGCGATCCGCTATGCGCGTGAACAACAAATTCCGTTCTTCGGTATTTGCCTTGGTATGCAAGTTGCGGTTATTGAATATGCACGCTCTATCGCAGCATTGAATGGCGCGAACAGCTCCGAAATCAACCCAGCAACAGAATATCCGGTTATCGATCTGCTTCCAGAGCAGAAGGATATTGAAGATTTGGGCGGCACAATGCGTCTTGGTCTGTACCCTTGCAAGCTGCAAGAGGGATCACTCGCTATGTCTTGCTACAATGATGAGCTGGTGTACGAGCGTCACCGCCATCGCTATGAATTCAACAATGAATATCGTGAAGTAATTGAAGGTGCTGGATTGAAGATTAGCGGTACGTCCCCAGACGGCCGACTGGTGGAAATTGTCGAGCTTCCAAGCCATCCATGGTTCTTGGCTGTTCAGTTCCATCCAGAGTTTATCTCTCGTCCGAACCGTCCGCAGCCATTATTCCGTGAATTCGTCAAAGCGGCAATGAAGCACCGTGGATAATAACGCATAAAATATATGAAGCGAAGGCTTTCCTAATTGGAGAGTCTTCGCTTTTTTTGCTTTTATGTGGGAGTTGTGATGTTTTTCCTGAAAGAAGAAGGATTTTATTGTAAAGAAGCGAATATGTACAGTACATGTGGAGTGGTAAAATAAGCATGCAGTGTGAGAGATTAACTCATTCGAACTAGAGGATGCTGCACACTCGCTCGTGAGACGCGGTGGGAGGGGTACCAGTTGAGTAATAAGAAAGTATTGATTGTCGATGATCAGAATGGTATTCGGGTTCTTCTCATGGAAGTGTTCAGTAGCGAAGGATATACGACCTATCAAGCTTCCAATGGCAAGATGGCGCTTGAGATCGTAAGAGAGGAGTCGCCGGATATTGTCCTGTTGGACATGAAGATACCGGGCATGGATGGGTTGGAAATTTTGAAGCAGATCAAGTTGATGAAGCCGCATATGAATGTGATTATGATGACCGCTTACGGCGAGTTGGATATGATTAAGGAAGCTACGGACCTCGGAGCATTGATGCACTTTACGAAGCCTTTCGACATCGATGAGATGAGGGTTGCGGTCAATATGACATTAGAGCAGGGACAGCCGAATAATCAGATGACTATGCCTTCTTAGAAGTGGCGTACGAACGATAAACAAGAAACATGCCGGGGGATGCCCTGGCCTTCTTCAATGTTATCCGAGCAAGGTCGGAGGAAGGCCTTCAATTATTGCTATGTGGTACGAAGAACGAAGAATTGGACATGCCTCTAGTGGAGGGCGCTCAATAGAGACCCCATTAGGGGCTTTCCTCGTTTCTCGTGTTGTCTAATTCTGCCTATACTTGCTAAGCAAAATAACATCAGTAAGACAATAATGGATCATACCGAGGTGTTAATGATGATACGTGTGGCAGTTTGTAGTTATTGGCATGTTCATGCAGAAGAGTATACAGATTTCATCCTTCATCATCCAGATACAGAGCTAGTTGGAATATGGGATGAAGATGCCAAGCGCGGAGAGCGCTATGCAGGACGTTATCATGTGCCTTATTATCCGATCTTGGATGACATGCTGCTGAGAGAGGATATTGATGCGATTGTCGTAGTAGCGCCGACTTCCCTCCACGAGGATATTATGGTGAAGGCAGCGGAAGCTGGCAAGCACATCTTCACTGAGAAAGTATTAGCGCTTACGTCAGCTGAAGCGGAACGCATCGTGAATGCTGTGGAAGCCAATGGTGTTGTGCTGAATGTTGCTCTTCGGAAGCTGTATGAGCGCGATATTGTTACGCTGCGTCGGATAGTAGAAGAGGGTTCTATAGGCGATGTATCGCTTGTCCGTGTGCGTATGGCGCATAATGGAGCACTGGTAGGATGGCTGCCAGAGCATTTCTACAACCGGGCGGAATGCGGCGGTGGGGCAATGATTGATCTTGGCTGTCATCCGATGTACATTACCCGTGCACTGTTGGGAATGCCTGAGACCGTAACTGCGTCGTATGGCTATGTTACGGGTAAAGAAGTAGAGGATAACGCAGTTGCGCTGCTCCAATATACTGGAGGTGCCATTGGAATTGCTGAAACAGGGTTTGTTACCGGTCAATCCCCGTTCATAATTGAGATTCATGGTGCAAGAGGAAGCATTATGTACGGAATGCCGGATGAGCAAATACGCATTCGAATGAATGAGGGGGATGGTGAATGGAACATCGTTCCATTTGATGAACCGATCCTAAATATGTTTGAGCAATGGGTCGGTCATGTGCAGTGCAGAGAAGTGAGCATGGACAACGTAAAAATGGCGCTGGACCTGACAAAATTGATGGAAGCGGCCAATGAGGCAGCGGTTTCGGGGAAAGCGGTGGCCTTAAACGTAATGTAGCTGTTTTGTCAAGAGGTTGTTTACTTTTTCACGCCCAATTGTGATATAATAACACCGTATAAGATGTCGGCTATAATCTAGATAGACAGACGACGAACAACTTCCTAGGAGGATGGAGACCATGCCATTAGTTTCGATGAACGAGTTCTTGCCTAAAGCAAAAGAAAACAAATTTGCAGTAGGTCAGTTCAACATCAATAACTTGGAATTCACACAAGCAATTACAGAAGCGGCGATGGAAGAAAACGCACCAATTATCTTTGGTGTATCCGAAGGCGCTTTGCGTTACATGGGAATGGAGTACACAGTAGCAATGGCTGAGGCAGCTGCTAAGAAATCCGGCTTGCCAATCGCTTTGCACCTTGACCATGGTAGCACATTTGAAGTAGCTATGGCTTGTATTCGTGCCGGATTCTCTTCCGTTATGTTCGATGGTTCCCACCATGCATACGAAGACAACATCCGTTTGACTAAAGAAGTCGTTAAAGCAGCTCACGCTATGGGCGTATCCGTTGAAGGTGAATTGGGTACAATCGGCGGTGTTGAAGACGATCTTCACGTAGACGAAGATGCAGCTCAATTGGCTAATCCAGAAGAAGCAATCCGCTTCTACGAAGAAACTGGCGTAGATGCACTTGCAATCGCTGTTGGTACTGCTCACGGCATGTACAAAGGCGAGCCTAAACTTCACTACGATATCATTGAAGCAGTAGCTTCCAAAATCCCAGTTCCAGTCGTATTGCACGGCGGTTCCGGTGTACCTGACGAATCCATCCGCAAGGCTATCGCAGCAGGTGCAGGTAAAATCAACGTGAACACAGAAAACCAAGTTGCTTGCACAGCGGCTATCCGCGAAGCATTGGCTAAAGATGCGAACGTTATCGACCCTCGCAAATACTTGACGCCAGCACGCAATGCAATGGTTGAAGTTGTTCGCAACAAAATCCGCTTGTTCGGATCCAACAACCAAGCATAATCGATACTCATATTTATGTTTACGAATGCGGGAAAAGCACCGGTTCGCCGGTGTTCTTCCCTTTTTTGCGATTATTTAGCGTTATGATGAATGAACATGAATCCAATAAAGCATATGGGCGAGCCGAACCTGTGATAGGTGCGGCGTGGGGGGAACTTAGCTTGTGATGGAAAAGTTAATGATTTGCGGTGGGCGGCCGCTGCGTGGCACTGTGCAGATCAGCGGTGCGAAGAACAGTGCAGTCGCACTCATTCCTGCAGCGATTTTAGCAGAGAGTGAAGTAGTGCTCGATAACTTGCCGGCATTAAGTGATGTTGCAACCTATACGGAGATTATTACCGAACTCGGTGGAGAGGCAAGCTGGGAAGGTTCTGCCTTGCGAATTGATCCATCTAGCATGATTTCGATGCCGATGTATAACGGACCTGTGAAGAAATTGCGGGCCTCTTATTATTTAATGGGCGCCTTGCTCGGCCGCTTTGGCGAAGCGACAATAGGCATGCCTGGAGGATGCAACTTTGAACCCCGTCCGATTGATCAGCATATTAAAGGATTCGAAGCATTGGGTGCTACGGTAACCAATGAACATGGAGCGATCCATATTTCGGCGCGTGAATTGCGCGGCGCCAAAATCTACCTCGATGTGGTTAGTGTAGGAGCAACCATTAATATTATGCTTGCGGCTTCCCGAGCCAAAGGCATCACCATTATCGAAAATGCGGCCAAAGAGCCTGAAATTATAGATGTGGCGACCCTGCTCAATGCAATGGGTGCCAAAATCAAGGGTGCTGGTACAGAATCGATTCGTATTGAAGGTGTAGAAGGGCTGCATGGCTGCCGTCATTCTATCATTCCGGATCGCATTCAAGCAGGAACCTATATGATCGCTGCTGCTGCAACGCGCGGCGATATTCTCATCGACAATATTATCCCTAAGCACTTGGAAGCACTTACGGCGAAGCTGGAGGAAATGGGTGTGCAAGTCGTAGAAGGGGACGAATCCCTTCGCGTGCTTGGCCAGCCTGACTACGAGTCTATCGATGTAAAGGCGCTTGTATATCCAGGATTCGCAACCGATCTTCAATCACCGATGATAAGCTTGCTCACGCAAGCAACTGGTGTAAGTATGCTGTCCGATCTCGTATATAGCAATCGATTTAAGAATGTGCCTGAGCTGCTTCGCATGGGAGCCAAAATCCGTGTAGAAGGTCGCTCTGCTGTCATTGAAGGAACCAAGTTGCATGCCGCGAAAGTGAAAGCAGCGGATTTGCGTGCGGGAGCATCGCTTGTCATTGCAGGACTAACAGTAGCGGATGGCATTACTGAAATCTCCGGCGTAGAGTATATTGACCGTGGCTATGACAACCTAGTCACAAATTTGCGAAATTTAGGCGCTGATGTATGGCGTCAGACGGAATAATTCGACGGTAATAGGGTAAAAATAGGATAATGATCATTTCGCGATCGTCAGTTAAGGTGTGGCGATGCGCCCCATGATGCGCCCTGCTCATGTGGCTGTGCGGAATTTCATCTAGTATTCGTCGTTTGTGTATTGGACTGTGTCCGAAAGAGAGTGGAAGTGGAGCATTCTCTTTCGGATACAGAAGAAAATGCAACTTTTTGGCAGGATTGAACGTACGAAGATTATTTCCCTTTCTATTCCTTGGAGAGGCTGCAGCGTTTAGCACCATCACTTCCATAAGTGCTTCGCTTCAACGGCTATCTTTTACCCAGACCGAATGGTTCCCATCTGTTATCTGTCCACCATCTCATTGTATCAACCAGCCTTCATATCTCATATTGACACGCTGCTGCGTTTATACGTAACGATTTCACAATGGACTTATCCTTCTGACATCATTTGTATTTATCAACAGAATAGGAGTTGTATTCATGGATTTACAAATTTCCGATTTGGAAACGAAGAAGCTGACCGAGCTATATAAACTAGCAAAACAATTTCAGATTCCTGGCTATGGTCAAATGAAGAAAAAAGAATTAATATTTGCTATCTTGCGCGCGCAGGCGGAACAAGGCGGCTTCATGTTTATGGAGGGAGTATTGGACATCCTTCCAGAGGGCTTCGGCTTCTTGCGTCCTATTAACTATTTGCCTAGCTCGGAGGATATTTATATCTCTCAATCTCAGATTCGCAGATTTGATTTGCGTACTGGTGATCTTGTATCGGGAAAATGCCGTCCGCCAAAAGAGAACGAACGCTATTTCGGATTGCTTCAGATTAACGCCGTCAATGGCGAGAATCCGGATGAAGCCGCTCAACGCTTGCACTTCCCGGCCCTGACGCCGCTATATCCAGAGAAGAAACTTGTGCTTGAGATGGCTTCCAACAAAGTGTCCACACGCATTATGGACATGCTCGCACCTGTTGGTCTTGGACAACGCGGGCTAATCGTCGCCCCTCCTAAGGCAGGTAAGACATTGCTTCTGAAGGAGATTGCAAATAGCATCTCGACCAACCATCCTGAGATTGAACTGTTCGTTCTGCTTATTGATGAGCGACCGGAAGAAGTAACGGATATGCAGCGTTCTGTAAAAGGTGAGGTTGTAGCATCCACATTTGATGAAGTGCCTGAGAACCACATCAAGGTAACAGAACTTGTTCTGGAGCGTGCACTGCGTCTTGTGGAACATAAGAAGGATGTTGTTATCCTGCTTGACAGTATTACGCGCTTGGCGCGAGCATACAACCTCGTGGTTCCGCCGTCTGGCCGTACGTTGTCTGGTGGTATTGATCCAGCTTCCTTCCATCGTCCAAAGCGCTTCTTCGGTTCTGCCCGCAACATTGAAGAGGGTGGAAGCTTGACGATCTTGGCAACGGCACTCGTTGAGACAGGATCACGTATGGATGACATCATTTATGAAGAATTTAAAGGTACGGGTAATATGGAGCTTCATTTGGATCGTAAGCTGGCTGAACGCCGTATCTTCCCGGCTATCGATATTCGTCGCTCGGGTACACGTCGCGAGGAAATGCTGTTGTCGAAGGAAGAGCTTGATAAGCTGTGGGCAATTCGCAAGAACATGAACGAGTCTCCGGAATTCGTGGATCAATTCTTGAAGAAGATGCGTGATTCGAAGACGAACGAAGAGTTCCTTGCAGCACTTGATACGAGCGGAACACCAACCCCGCCTCCGCGCAGAACACGCAGCAGCTCTGTGAGCTCCTAAGCGCTCGTTCGCTGTTATGGCGGACAAGAATATGGTTATAACATGAGATTGCGAACTAGATGCAAACATGCTATAATCCATTCATGTGTTTTTATATACTCTGGGCACGCAAAGGGCTCAGGGCGGAAAGAGGTGAATTCGAGTGAAAGAAGCAATTCAACCGAAATACTTCATTACGACTGTAACTTGCGCATGCGGCAACTCTTTCGAAACAGGTTCCGTTAAAGAGAACTTGAAGGTAGAGGTTTGCTCCGCTTGCCATCCATTCTTCACAGGTAAGCAGAAGTTCTTGGATGCTGGTGGTCGTGTGGATCGATTCAAAAAGAAATACGGTATCTAATACGTCTATTTACGATATGGACTCCCTTGCTGGCAACAGCCAAGGGAGTTCATTTTTTTTGTATATTTTTATCCTTCCTGACTTGATGTTTGCTGTCCGGAACTCGATTTCGCACAAAATGTCAAAACAAAGGGGAGTAAATACGGTACGATTGAATGGAACGGGAATTTCCGAGGCATGTGCTGGCATTGCCTCAAGATGACTGGGGAGGGCTGGCTATGTGGCTGGAGCACGAGAAATGGATCAGAGAAGCAATAGCCTACATAGAACTGCATATTACAGAGGATGTGGATGCAGCAGACATAGCTGACCATTGCACGGTCTCCCGTTTTCACTTTAATCGTGTGTTTCAGCGGCATGTGGGTGTCAGTGTGGGGACATTGTTACGGGAGCGCAGATTGGCAAGGGCTGCGGTGGAGCTGTTGTCAACGGACAAGCGCATACTGGACATCGCATTAGAATATCAATTTTCTGGGCAAGACAGCTTCACTCGTGCTTTTAAGCAGCGGTATGGCATGACACCGCATGTATACCGCCAAGGTTTCCGATGCTTTTACACGCCAGAGGGGGATCATCGAATGGATGAGAACAATCAATCTGAGAATACCGGATATGGGATGATGCAGTCTGCTCCACAGGGATGGATCATAACAGGTGTGTATCCGCACCAATATAGCGTTACTCTTGATCACGTTCATGTATATCGCGGGAGGTCGTCAGGTACGATTCAAGGAAAAGTGGATGCGGATCCACGAGGATTTGGCACGTTGATGCAAATGTTCAAGGCTGAGGATTATGTGGGACAGCGCCTTCGTTTATCAGCGTTTCTGAAGACGGACGACGTGCAGGGATGGGCAGGCATGTGGATGCGGATTGACGGGAAGGATGAAGTGCCTATTAACTTCGACAACATGGACAATCGTCCGATTAGCGGCACGACCGAATGGAGGCCCTATGAAGTTGTACTTGATATTGCACCTTATGCGGAGGCGATTGCATTTGGCGTGCTATTAAGCGGTCCGGGTCAAGTCTGGGTGGATGGATTTCGCTTGGATATTGTTGATGAGTCTGTACCTACTACGGGTGGACCAGCGGTAAATGATACAATGCCCAAAGAACCGGTGAATTTGGACTTTGAATTGGGGCCACAGTAGAAGGAGCGGAGCGTGAACGGCATGATCGAAAGGTTGTTTGAGCTTAGTTTGGGATTTATATGGCACATCATCAAGGGTGAGCTGCCCTTGTCCATTGTCGGAAGCACGCTTTTCTTGGGGGTTCTATTTGTTGCGGCAGGAGAGTGGAGCGAACGGCGCAAGCATGCGCGTTCGGAACAATTTGGGCATCGTTTGCAAAGAGGAACGGGTACGTTGTTCAAAGACGCATTCATTGTGATGGTTGCTACTTTCTTCGTTGTTGGGGTTGAATACGGTATTTTTCGCTTGGCTGCAAGGGCCCTTCCTGCTTGGGGGTGGCCAGTTCTGCCGGATGGCAATGTTGTACTGGCATGGCTCAGTCTCGCTGTCACAAGTTTCGTATTAGTAGGGGTTATCATTTTGGAGCTCATCTGGGCGGCTAAGACGGTGTCCCTTGCTTCATTCTGGGTCATTTATGTACTGGTATATGCGGTGTTATCAGCTTGTGCACTGCAAGGGCTGTATCCGGTATCAGGTGCTACGCCGTGGATTTATTTAGGATCTGGACTTATGAGTTCATTGCTTTGTGTGCTGTTGAAGTATTTGCAACAAATGGAAGAAGATGCGGATGGCAGTAAGGAAGAAGCAGATGCCATATCTGTTAACAAATGACGTCAGTTGCACTTTTGCAGCAAATCGTCTATACTAAGTTATGCCGTGCTAGACGGGGAGGTAGCGGTGCCCTGTAACTCGCAATCCGCTGTAGCGAGGTTGAATTCCTGTTAGAGGTTTTGTCGATGTGGGGTTTGGCGTTTACACTCGGTGTTGACGGCTGGGTCCTCCGCAATGGGTGCCTATGAACTTGGTCAGGTCCGGAAGGAAGCAGCCATAAGTAGGAGAGCTCATGTGCCGGAGGGAAGCCTGGCCTGAGTCGTAGTGTAGAAGTGCCGCTCGGATCGCAATTATCAATAACAGGTGCACGGTTCATATAGTGCATACGAGGACACCGGGATAACCGGTGTTTTTTTGTTTCAACTAATATGAATACATGTTCATATTATATATACAGCAGGAAAAAGATTGCCTGATGGCGAAGTTTAGAGTGAACAGCAAGTGAGCGGATATCTCATTTTCGTTTCTGCAAAAAGAGGTGAGTGTATGATCGATTCAAGCATGCCGTTACACGGCGCTCTGTCGCAGAATTCTATGTCTGATTCCTGCAATGAAGGAGCAAATGTACAGGCGGCGGATACGGAACTAACGCTGCTGCAGCAATTTGCCGGTGCTTTTATTCAGGATGTGAATTTAGGGATCATGCTGCTGAATAATCAGTTC
This sequence comes from Paenibacillus sp. MER 180, assembly GCF_023713665.1. NCBI lineage: Bacteria > Bacillati > Bacillota > Bacilli > Caryophanales > Paenibacillaceae > Paenibacillus > Paenibacillus sp. MER 180. The sequence goes on from NZ_JAMAVT010000023.1 coordinate 85,411, forward strand.
ACATTGGTAGACATCAGTGATATGGCGTGCATAGTGATGGGATGGGAGAGAGAGAAGGCGCTCGGGAGACGGGTCAATGAGCTGTTTGGTGACATGCCTACAGAGCATCATCTCGTACAACGTTCTCTGCTTGAAGGTGTGAGTGTGCGGAATCATGCTGTCTCTTGGTGCAATGGTGTGGATCGATATGAGCTTCTTATGGATTCGAATGTCATGCGTGATGAACAGCAGCAGATCGTAGGTGCTTATGTGCTATTCAAGGATGTGTCAAATTTGCGCTCGTTGGAGGAGCAGGTACAGCGAAGCGACCGTCTGGCGATGATTGGACAGATTGCCGCAGGAACAGCTCATGAAATTCGTAATCCCTTGACCTCTATTAAGGGGTTTCTGCAAATGTTCAAGAAGACGCTGCGTGACAAGGGGATGGCGAAGGAAGTCCATTACACCGAGATCATGCTGACCGAAATCAACCGAATCAATGAGTTGGTTGGGGAGTTTCTACTCTTAAGCAAGCCGAAGCATGTCACGATTGAGCGTGTGAATGTATATCAGGTGATGAATGATATTTTGCCGATTATTCGGAGTGAAGCGGTGCTGCACGGCGTACATGTTCGATACGAGGCGGGAGAGACTGTGCCGAACGTGGTTGCCGATCGCGAGCTGCTGAAGCAAGTGTTCATCAACATCGCCAAAAATGGTATTGAGGCGATGGTGGAGGGTGGCACACTTACGGTAAGTGTGAAGCGGGATAGTGCGGAGCAGCGTGTGTTGATTGATATCCATGATACGGGGCCGGGAATTCCTGCGTTCCTCGTCGATAAGATATTCGATCCCTTCTTCACCACGAAGCAGAATGGGACAGGGCTTGGATTATCGGTATGCCAACGGATTATCCATGATTTGGGCGGCACGATACGCGTTTCATCCAAGGGGTTTGGCACGACATTCACGCTCGCTGTCCCTTATCAGGGTTCATAGCAGCAGTGACGGACGCCTCTCTTTTCCAAAGAGAGGGAATGGCTGTTTTTTTAGAGGTTATGATATAGTATAATAAGTAAAAACGTTTTCGAGGTTGCATCATGGCTCATATCGCATTGTATCGCGCATGGAGACCACAGTCATTTCAAGACATGGTCGGACAACAGCATATTATTCAAACGCTGCAAAATTCGCTGCGGGAGCAGCGTTTTTCGCATGCATATTTGTTCAGCGGTCCAAGAGGAACCGGGAAGACAAGTGCGGCGAAAATACTGGCGAAGGCTGTCAACTGCGAACAAGGGCCAGGCCCGGAGCCTTGCAACGCTTGTGAAGCGTGTCGGCGCATAACAGCTGGCGCGGTGATGGATGTAGTGGAAATCGATGCTGCATCGAATCGCGGCGTAGAGGAAATTCGCGATCTTCGCGAAAAGGTGAAGTATGCGCCAACGGAAGTTCGCTACAAAGTGTACATCATTGACGAAGTACACATGTTGACGACAGAAGCTTTTAACGCCTTGTTGAAGACGTTAGAAGAGCCGCCAGCGCATGTGATGTTCATCTTGGCGACAACGGAGCCGCATCGACTTCCGGCCACGATTATTTCGCGTTGCCAGCGATTTGACTTTCGTCGAGTTTCACTTGCTGAGCAGGTACAGCGCTTGGCTCGGGTGTGCGAAGAAGAGAGCATCCAGGCAGATCATGACAGTTTGACTTATATTGCGAAGCTGTCTGATGGCGGGATGCGTGATGCGATCAGCTTGCTGGATCAAGCTGCCTCCTTTACTGATGGAGCCATTACCTATCAACAGGTATTGGACATTACAGGAGGTATGCCCGAAGAGAGGTTCGCAGAGCTTGCCCGAGCAGTACAGGCGGGTGATGTAGGTTCTGTCCTTTCGGTGGTTGAGCAGTTGATGCAGGAAGGCAAGAGTGCGGATAAGTGCATGGAAAGCCTGTTGTACTTTTTCCGAGATCTGCTTATGATGAAGATGGTGCCGAGCGGGGATGCGCTAACGGACCGGTTGACTCGCGTAGAGTCTTTCCGTGAAATGGCGGAGGGATTCACAGAGAGTCGTCTATTTCATATCATTGATACGCTGAATCGATACCAGACGGATATGAAGTATGCTGTGCAGCCGCAGACTTTATTCGAAGTCGCGCTGCTTCAATTGGCAGCTTCAGGGCAGCGTCCATTGAATCATTCTATGGACACTGGTGATTCCGTTAAGGGAGATGTTCGGCTGGATGGAATGGAACATTCATCCTCCCTGCAACATTTGCGTCAACAGATTACGTCCTTAGAGACGAAGGTTGAACAGCTGATGAAGTCAGGTGGAGGCCGTCAGGAACAGGTAGCGCATGAGCGTACGCCTGCTGCGATTCGCCCATCTGGACACGTATCCAAGTTCTCTAAGCAGCCACCGCAGTTCACACGGTACCTTGCGAATCATAACAGCACCGAATTCAATCGCATTCGGGGCACTTGGGGACAAGTGCTTCAGCGAGTGAAGGAAGCCGGTGTTACCATCCATGCTTGGCTGGTTAATGGTGAACCTGTATCATGTCTAGAGGATCGAATTCTTATCGGTTTCAAAAATTCGATTCATCGTGATACGACGGAGAAGCCGACTAACAAGCAGGTGATCGAGCAAGTGCTATCCGACACCTTCGGCAAGCCATACCAGATGGACACGATGATGCTCAAGGACTGGGAAGCCGCAGCGGCCCGGACCGAAGACAAGGAAGAGCAGGAGTTCCAACTGGAGCCAGAGGGCCAAGAAGGCCGCAATAATTCTCAAGAACCATGGATTGACGAGGCTATCCAGCTATTTGGAGAAGATCTCGTTGTCATAAAAGAGTAACTTTTATCAAATGGAGAAAAAAGGAGATTCACGGCGATGAACAATATGAACCAAATGATGAAGCAAGTTAAAAAAATGCAAGAGCAAATGTTGAAAGCTCAAGAAGAATTGGCTGAAAAGAAAGCAACTGGTACATCTGGCGGCGGAGCTGTTACTGTAGAGGTTAACGGCCACAAAAAACTACTTAGCATCTCCATCAAACCAGAAGTAGTGGATGCAGAAGATATCGAAATGCTTCAAGACCTTGTTATCACTGCAGTTAACGATGCGTTGACTAAAGCAGAAGACATGGCAAATGACGACATGTCCAAATTCACAGGCGGAATGAAAATTCCTGGCTTGTTCTAATGTAGAGAAACACGAATGTGAGGCATATACCGATTCCGGTATATGCCGTTTCTACCATTTAGGGGACATTTTTTGATGTGAGACGATGTTGAGTTCGTTGATTAAGCTATCGTAAAGGAGAGCCCGCATTGTATTATCCAGAACCGATCGCCAAGTTGATCGAGGCATTTACACATTTGCCCGGTATTGGGCCGAAGACAGCGGCTCGTCTTGCGTTCCATGTACTCCGCATGCAGGAAGATGACGTTATTGATTTTGCAAAGGCGCTCGTTAATGTGAAGCGGAACCTGCACTACTGCTCTGTGTGCTGCAATATTACAGATATTGATCCTTGCCGTATCTGCTCGGATAAGACACGTGACGCCTCAGTAATGTGTGTTGTTCAGGAAACGAAGGATTTGGTTGCGATGGAGCGAACGAAAGAGTTCATGGGGTATTACCATGTGCTACAGGGCGCGATATCACCAATGGAGGGAGTAGGCCCAGAGGATATACGTCTTGCTGAGCTGCTTAAGCGTTTGAGTGATGAGCGGGTCAAAGAATTGATTTTGGCTACGAATCCAAATATTGAAGGGGAAGCAACAGCGATGTATATTTCGCGGCTTGTGAAGCCGTTCGGCATTCGTGTAACGAGAATTGCTCATGGACTTCCTGTGGGTGGTGACCTCGAATACGCCGATGAGGTGACCTTGTCTAAGGCGTTAGAAGGCCGGAGGGATGTTCTGTAATGGTGGAGCTCCATCGTGAGCAGGCCTGAAATGTTGTTTCTTCATGATTTGATATAGAAGCTCTCGAATATCGAGGGCTTTTTTTGTTATCTATAAGAGGAATGATTGATATCCTGTTCATTAGAGTGCTGTCTCGCATGGTCGAAGCAGCTCATAAAGAGGTTCTAGTCTTGTCCCGACGTTCATATTCATGACTAAAGTGAATGTGGGGAGGGGAACTCATGTGGAAACGTATGAAGAACTGGTTCATGCGAAATAGGGACAAGCGTGAGTATGGGTTAATGTTGTCTGAGCAGCAGCTTCTTATGAGGGATATCCGTAATGCGGTTGCGGAGTGGAGAATGGCTTGTGTGCGATTTGAGCATGCACTAGGTACAGATGAGGTGGATTATGCGATTTCGACGCTTGAGGCGGCTGAGAAGCGGATTGCCATGCTGATGAAGAGAGCCAAGCGCGCAGGGATGCATGCATTGCGGTTAGGGGAGGTATTATAGTGACGAAAATGCTGTTGGTTGGTCTGCTCATTGTGTCCATAGCTGGATTGTTCATTGTGCTATTTCGTCAGAGGCTGGCATGGCGTGGTATCATAACCTTTCTTTTTCATGGAGTTAGCGCATTTGCGTTGTTGTACATCGTGAATTCGACGGGGTGGATAGCGGGAATCCATGTACCTATCAACCCTGCCACATTAACAGGAGTGGGGCTTCTGGGTATCCCGGGACTCGCGCTTATTGTTTCCCTTAAAATGGTAGGTATTTAGTGGTTGACGCACCCCTTGCCTTTATGATAAATTAATCAATGTCGCTTCGGACATGAGTTAACAAACTTAAAACAAAAAACAATCTCGAAAAGAGATTAAAAAAAGTTTTAAAAAAGTGTTGACAAGAAATGAACGAAATGATAAGATATAAAAGTCGCCGCTGACAAAGCGGTGAGGAAAAGAAAGTAACTAAGAGATTGGTTGCTGACTGAGATTGTTCTTTGAAAACTGAACAACGAGCAACGTTTGTGAATGAGGTAGCAATACCTCGTCAAAAGATATGAGCAGTTCAAACTTAACTTTAACGGAGAGTTTGATCCTGGCTCAGGACGAACGCT